>DASQWI010000022.1 GCA_035640355.1 Actinomycetota bacterium | reverse complement strand
GGTTCGCTACCCGCCGAGAGCTGGCGCCGACGGCAACGCGGGATCGTCCTCCTTCTATGGGCTCACGTGCTCGTCATCCCGTGGATGGGGATCGCGACGGGGAGCAGCGTTGGGCATTCCCTGGCCGAGGCGTCCATCGTCGTCCCGTTCACGGTGGGGGCCTCCCTATCCGGTTTCACCAAGCGTTCGCGCGAGGTCCTGGCCACGATCGGGCTGATGTCCTGCTCGGCGATCTTCACGCACCTCAGCGGCGGCCTGATCGAGATGCACTTCCACTTCTTCGTCATGGTCGCGCTCGTCACGCTGTATCAGTCGTGGCTCCCGTTCGGCGTCGCCATCGTCTACGTCGTCGTTCACCACGGGCTGTTCGGCGCGCTCGATCCAACCAGCGTCTTCAACCATCCGGCCGGCATCGCCAACCCGTGGAAGTGGGCCTTGGTCCACGGGCTGTTCATCTCCGCCGAAAGCGTGGTCTGCCTGATCGCGTGGCGGCTGAACGAGATCGCCATCGGCGGCGAGCGTGCCGCTCGGCTGGAATTGCTCCGGGCGAACGAAGACCTGGCCGAAGCGCAGAGCCTCGCGCGCGTCGGGAGCTACGACTGGGACACCGCCACCGGCGAAATGGAGTGGTCGGACGAGCTCTACCGGATCCTCGGCGTCGATCCGAGCAAGTACGACCCGACGCACAACGACTTCAACGAGCTGATCCACCCCGACGACCGGTACAAGATCCAACCGGCCGTCGACGAAGCCTTTCGCACGCGAGCTCCGTTCGAGATGGAGGTTCGGGTCGTGCGGCCAAACGGCGAGATCCGGCTGGTCCACGGCATGGGCTCGGTCCCCGCCGACGACGACGGAACCTCGACACGCCTGGTGGGCACGGTTCAGGACATCACCGACCGTCGCCGCCTGGAGGACGAGATCCGCTATCAAGCGTTCCACGATGCGCTCACGGGTCTGGCGAACCGCGCGCTCTTGCTCGAACGCCTGAACCACGCGCTCATGCGGCGCGAGCGCACGCCGATGGCCCTACTGTTCCTCGACCTCGACGAGTTCAAGGGCGTCAACGACGCGCTCGGACATGCGGCCGGAGACGACCTTCTCGTGGGGTTCGCCAGGCGACTGGAGTCACTGATCCGCCCCTCCGACACGCCCGCGCGATTCGGCGGCGACGAGTTCGCCATCCTGCTCGAGGACACCGATGAGCAGTCGGCGATCGCCGTTGCGGAGCGGATCCTGACATCGCTTCGCACGTCGTTCCGCGTTGCCGATCAGGAGGTGCTCATACAGGCGAGCATCGGGATCGCCACGATGGACGAAGGAAGCACGAGCGATCTGCTGCTGCGCGACGCCGACATCGCGATGTACGCGGCGAAGACCGAGGGTAAGAGCCGGTATCGGCTGGGCACGCCGGAGCTTCGCGCGGCGGCGTCCGACAACCTGGCGCTTCGGCGCGAGCTCGCGCGAGCCGTGGAGCTAGGCGAGCTCGTGCTGCGGTACCAGCCGATCGTCGACCTTCGATCGGAGCGGATCGTGGGACTCGAGGCGCTCGTTCGCTGGAATCACCCAACGAGAGGAATGGTGTCGCCGCTGGAGTTCATTCCGCTGGCGGAGGAGACGGGTCAGATCGTCGAGCTCGGAACGTGGGTGTTGCGAGAGGCGACGCAGCGCGTTCGCGATCTGCACGAGGAGCTCGGCGTGACGCCGTGGATCAGCGTCAACCTGTCGACGAGACAGCTCGAACAGGACGATCTCGTCGACGTCGTCGCCGCCGCCATCAGCGACAGTGGCCTAGCGGCCGAACATCTCGTGTTGGAGATCACGGAGACGGCGATGATGTCGAACGCCGCGGACGGCACCCGCCGAGTCCAGGAGCTTCGCGCACTCGGCGTGCGGATCGCGATCGACGACTTCGGGACCGGGTACTCGTCGCTCGGCTACCTGCACACGTTCCCGGTGGACATCCTGAAGATCGACCGAACGTTCATCTCGGCGGCCACCGGCGGAACCGGCGGGTCGGCCGTAGCCAAGGCGATCGTTCAGCTCGGCTCGACGTTGCGGCTGGAAACGATCGCCGAGGGGATCGAGCAGGCGGAACTGCAGCACTCGCTGCTCGGGATGGGGTGCGAGATCGGCCAGGGCTTCCTGTTCTCGCCGCCCCTCGAGCTGTCGCTGGTTCGCGAACGGCTCATGGCGGAGGGGTCGCTACGGGTGGTCAGCTCAGCGTGACCCGCTCGACGTGAAGGTCTCCGTCCCGCCACGAGAGGGTGATGGTCGTCACCTCGCCGGGCGGTCCCGTGGGGATCGGGTTTCCGTTCACCCGTAGCGTCACGCCGCCGGCATTGCCCAGCCGCAGCTGAAGGCCCCGCTTCGCCCGGTAGACAGGCGAGTCGCCCGGTTGCAGCGTGACCTCGTCGACGAACTCCCCGTCGGCGACCACCCGAACCCAGCACGGCTGTTCCACGTCGAGCACCGCACGCACGCCGCGGCGATCAGGCTCCGGTGACGGGGAAGGGGTCACCGGGCCCGGCCCACCAACGTTCGCCGCCGCATCGGTGGGCTCGGGCAGATCGGACACCGGCGACGACCTCGGCGCCTGAAGCGCGAGCACGACGACCACCGCGAGGGACGCCAACGCCATGACCGCGCCGACGATGCTTCGCCGTCGTCGAGGGTCGGGAAGGTCCTTCAGCGTCGTCTCGCCGCCGGCGGTCACGAACGACCGCTCGGGCCCGAGCTTCAGGAGCTCGGCGAATTGCCGCATCGGCGGTTGATCCCGCTCGGGGGCGGATCGTTCCAGGTTCGCGTGCTCCAGGTCCCTTTTTACGTCCCTTTGTTCGCGGTCTCCTTGCTTCAGGTTTCCCCGTTCGAGATCCCCTTGTTCCAAGCTCCCCTGTTCCAGGTCCGCGGGATCGGCGTCGGGCGGAGGCTCCCACCGATAGCCACACACCCTGCACAGCCAGTTGGCCTCGCCGAGCGTGACGGGATGCGCATGAACGCTCCCGCCGCGAAGCTCCTCGACCCACTCGGATGGGCTGTCGGGAACGGCGACCGCGACCAGATCCGAGCCGCAGCGTGGGCAGTCCGGTCTCGCCATCGCGTGCCCTCGACGTCGTGCATGGAGCGATGCCGCCCGACCAACGCCGCGCTCAACCTCAAACTGGCGCGACGGCGACGCCGAACCGCACCGCTACCCCGGCCATGGGGACGTTCTCACGCTATCGATCTCGTCAAGGGCCGGTCCAGTAGGCACATCGGCCTACGCAGAGATCGTTGTTGCGGATCGACACAGCGATACTGGTTCGAGTGAGGTCGACGACGGCGCGCGCGCGGCGCCGCGGTGGGCGTCGCGCGGTCGTTCGTAGGCGTCGGTTGCTCGTCGTCGGTGTGGCGGTCGTGGTCGTGTCTGCGGCGGCCGTCGGGTTCGTCCTCTGGCGAGGAAGCGAGATCGAGCGCGTCTGCGGCCGGCCGGACGACGTGGTTCGACGCGGAAACGTGGTTCTCGTCCCCGATGCGATGGATGCGTTTCGAGCCGCGGAAGCCACCGTCGGTTTCGAGATCGACGTCGTCGAGTCCTACCGCTCGTGCAAGGAACAGCGCGCCGCGTGCGAGGCGATCTGCGGGAAGCGCCGAGGGTGCCCCGGGCTGTGCGCGCGCCCCGGTCTTTCGTGGCACCAGCGTGCGCTGGCGATCGACGTGACCCAGGAGATGCTCGACACGCCTGGTGTCATCGCGGCTCTCGAAGAAGCTGGATGGTGTCAGGCGCTGCCGGATTCCGACCCCGGCCACTTCTCGTTCGACGGCTGTCACTGACCATTACGATCGCCGGATGCAGGTCGCCGAGGGCATTCATCGGCTAAGCGGAGGCGTCACAAACTTCTACGTGATCGAGGATGGTGGAAGGATCACGCTGATCGACGCGGGAACGCCAGGCGATTGGGACCTCTTCATCCGTACCTTGCGAACGCTCCGCCGCACGCTCGACGACGTGGAAACCGTTCTCCTCACGCATGCGCACAGCGATCACACGGGGTTCGCCGAACGAGCCCGCTCGGAGGCCGGGGTGACGGTTCGCGTGCACGCCGAGGACGAGGCGTTGGCGCGCACGGGCAAGCCGCGCGGAAAGAACGCGGCCGGCTACGGCAGGTACCTCCTCCGGCTCGAGGCGTATCGAACGCTGTTCTCGCTCCTCCGGCGCGGCGGACTGAAGATCGTTCCCATCCACGAGATGTCGACGTTCGGCGACGGTGAGACGCTCGACGCGCCGGGCCGTCCTCGAGTGGTCCACGCGCCCGGTCACACGGAGGGCAGCTGCGCCGTGGTGCTCGAAAGCCGTCGTGCCCTCGTGACCGGCGACGCCATGTCGACGCTGAACCCGCTTACGGGACGTACCGGACCGCAGATCCATCCCGACGCGCTGAATCGCGACTCGGAGCTGGCGTTGCGGTCGCTCGACGACCTCACCGGACTACCCGCCGACGTGCTGCTTCCGGGTCACGGCGATCCGTGGACGGGGTCGGTGGACGACGCCGTACGGCTGGCGAAGGCGGCCGGGCGGTCGTAGCGGTCTCGCACCATCCGGGTCCCCGTGCTTCGACCCCTCCATTGAGGGGCCATAGGATTGGCGGCCCATCGAGGCAGATCGAAAGGAGTGGCCATGCGTGCACGCGGAACGGCCATCGCCTCCGTGATCCTTCTAGCGTTCGGAACCATGGGGATGTCGGCGGCGATGGTGGCTGCCGGCGGGTGCACGATCGAGGGCACAGGTCAGGACGACCGGCTGCGCGGAACCGACGGCCGCGACGTCATCTGCGGCGGCGGCGGTAACGACATCATCCGCGGCCTTGCAGGCGACGACGTCCTCCGTGGGGACACCGGAGACGACACGCTTCAGGGCGGGAGTGGCGATGACCGTCTGCTCGGCGGGGGCGGTTCGGACTTCCTCGATCCGGGAGCGGACGACGACGTCTCCCGGGGCGGCAAGGGCCGCGACTTCAGCGGCGTGACGTCTGCCGGCAACGACCGTTGGGTCGGAGGGGTCGGCGCCGACCACCTGACGGACTTCAACGGCATCGACGCGGTGTTCGGCGGCCGTGGCAACGATCAGTGCCTCGCGACCGCCGACAGCTCCGGCGGGGACACGCTCGTCGGCGGGCTCGGCGTCGACGTCGGCCAGGGAGATCCGGACGACGACGTGAGCGGGGTCGAGCAGGTCGCGACGTGCTTCGCCGACTAGCGCCCTAACGCTCGTCCGGCGGGCCGTACCCTCCGCCGCCGCTCGTCTCGAACCGGACGATCGTCCCCTGCTCGACCTCGACCGTCGTCTTCTGCGGCAGGTCGCGAGCGTTCCCGCCCGGATCGACCACGGTGACGCGCGACGGGGCGGCGTCCCCCCCGCCCACAACTCCGGCGGGGCGGAACCGTGGATCCGTTTGCTCCGCGTAGTACGTCGCCACCTCGGGTCCCTGGAGAACCAGGTACTCGCGGCGGATACCGCGCCCGCCGTCGTGGGTTCCCCGACCCTGCGACCCGTCGATGAGCTCGGTGCGAAGGACGCGGACCGAGTAGTTCGTCTCCGCCACCTCGACTGGCATCAAGCCCACGTTCGCCATATACGTATCGACACCGTCGAGACCCGCCCCGTCCGGATGCGCGCCGGTTCCGCCGCCGAGGACGTCGCTCAGCACGGAGCGATGTCCCGTCGCCGGCGAACGGCTGCCGAGGTTCATCGCGGCGAACGTGACGGTGCTGCTCGCGACGGCGCGGCTCGGCCACAACTCGGAGAACGCGCGAACGAGCACGTCGGCAAGCCGCTGGCACGTGTTGTGACGAACCGAGACGGCGGCCGGCGGGTCAGGGTTGAGCACCGTCCCGCGCGGACAGATGATCCGGAGGGGACGCAGCAGCCCGTCGTTCGCAGTCATCGATGGGTCGGTCATCGCACGAAGCGCGTAGACGACGGACGCGCGTGTGCTCGCCCACGGCACGTTGAACGCACCGGCCACCTGACGCGACGACCCGGACAGGTCGACGTTGAGTCGATCTCGCTCCTTGGTGATCCGCGCGTGGATCCGCGTCGCCGGTCCTCCGCGGCCGTCGTCGTCCATGAAGCCCTCGGCCTCGACGTCGCCGTCCGGCAGCTCCTTGAGGAGCTCGCGCGTGGAGTGTTCGACGACGTCGATCGCCTGACGAAAGCCGGTCCGGATGGCGCGATGGCCGAACCGATCGATCAGCTCGCGCACGCGCCGCTCCCCGAGCGCACATGCCGCTCGCTGCGCTCGAAGGTCCGAGATCGTCGACGCGGGATCGCGAACGTTCTCCGCCAGGAGATCGAACACATCACGGTTGTCCGCACCGCGCCTGTACAGCCGGATCGGCGGAAGCACGACGCCCTCCGCGTAGATCTCGCGAAGCTCGGGTCCCTCGGTGCCGGGGTTCACCCCGCCGACGTCGAGGTGATGTGCCGTCGCGCCCGTCCACGCGAACAGCCGACCACCCACGAACACGGGCTGGAGGATGTTCACGTCCGGGGTGTGCATCGCCCCCATGTACGGGTGGTTAGCCACGAACACGTCGCCGTCGTCCACCTCGTCCCCCCACCGCTCGAGGACCGAACCGACGACGAGGGACATCGCGCCGAGCTGGGCGGGGATGAAGTCTGCCTGCGCGACGAGCGCACCGTCCGAGTCGAAGATCGCGCAGCTGAAGTCCTCCATGTCGCGGATGATCGGGCTATAGCTCGAGCGCTTCAGGACGACGCCCATCTCCTCGGCCGTCGAGATGAGCCCGGCCTGAACGAGCTCGAACGTGATCGGGTCGAGCCGGCCGTCCACGCCGCGGCGCCGTCCGCCTCGTGCCGTGCGCGCGTTCATCGGGCGGCGCGGAGCCACAGGCTCCCCTCCTCGTCGACGGTCGCCCGCTGACCCCGCCCCACGACGATCGTCGAGTCCATCTGTTCGACGATCGCCGGACCGTCGATGACGTTTCGCGATCGCAGGTGTTCGCGCCGATACACGGCCACCCGGCGCGGCGCGGTCAGGCCGTGAACGAGCGCACGACGCTCGCCGATGCGAGCCTCGTCTGGCGGCGTCCTCGTGCCGCGCGGGATGCGTTCGGGCTCGTGGCGCTCGAGGTCGCCGAACGCCGCCACGCGCGTCGTGACGATCTCGACCGTCTCGCGGGGATCCGCGTGCCCGTACATCGCTGCGTGCCGTTCGGCGAACGCGCGAGGGAGCGCGCCGATCCCGCGGTTCGAGACCGATGGAACCGGCAGCTCGAGCTCGTAGCCCTGACCCTCGTACCGGCAGTCCGCGCTGGCGATGATCCGGATCTTCGATCGCGAGATCCCGTCATCGCGGAGCTGGTCGACGAGTCGGGCGCTCGCCGCCCGGTACCAGGTCAACAGCTCCCGAGCGACGTCGTCGTCGAGTAGACGGAGGATCGTCTGCGCGTCGTCGATCCGCACGCTCGCCGCCATCAGGCCGTGTGCGGAGAACAACCCAGGATGCGCGGGGATCAGTACCGACGCGACGCCCAGCTCGTCCAGAACGCGGCCGGCGAGCAGCGGCCCCGCACCACCGAACGCAACGAGTGCGTATCCGCGCGGGTCCAGACCGCGTTCGACGGAGACACGACGGAGCGCCCGAACGCCGTGCGCGGCGGCGACCGCGATGATCCCTTCCGCCGCGCGGATCGGTTCCAGCCCGAGACGGCCGGCGACCGCGCCGACGGCACCGTGCGCCTCGTCGACGTCGAGCGGCAGCCGCCCGGCGAGCGGCGTGGGTCCGAGGATGCCCGCGACGACGTGCGCGTCCGTGAGCGTGGCGTCGGTCCCGCCGCGGCCGTACGCCGCCGGTCCCGGATCCGCCCCGGCGCTCTGCGGACCGACGCGGAGCCGTCCTGCCCGATCGACCTCCGCGATGCTTCCGCCTCCGGCACCCGCCGTCACGATGTCGACCGACGGCGCGAGGATCGGATGGTCCTGAACGACCTGGGTCGAGGTCGTCGGCGGCACGCCCCCCTGCACGAGACACACGTCAAGCGACGTGCCTCCCATGTCGAACGCGATGACGCCGTCGACACCGTGACGTGCGGCGAGGGCGATCGTGCCCGCAACGCCGGCGGTCGGCCCCGAGAGCAGCAGCCGGTGCGCCTCGCGCTCGGCGCGCTCGGCCGGCACGCATCCACCGTTCGACTGCATGACCAGAAATGGCGCGTCGACGTCGATCTCACGAAGCCCCGCGGCGGCGTCGGCCACGTATCGCCCCACGATCGGACGGAGCGAGGCGTTCACGACGGCCGTCGCGGTGCGCGGATACTCGCGAAACTCGCGCGCGATCTCCGACGACGCGGTCACGGGAACGCCGGGGAGCGCGCTTCGGATCTCGTCTGCAAGCGCGCGCTCGTGGTCGTCGCGGAGGTAGCTGAACAGGAACGCGATGGCGACGGCCTGGGGCTGCCGAGCCTTCACCTCGGCGACGACGCGGCCGATCTCCGTTTGCGTGAGCGGCTCGACGACCTCGCCGAGCCCGGAAAGGCGCTCCCGCACGTCGAGTCGGTCCTCGCGCCGGACGAGCTCGTTCGGCCGCGGCTGCCGCAGGTCGTACAGGTGGGGCTTGGTTCCGTTCCGGAACGCCATGATGTCGCGGAAGCCTTCGGTGGCCAGGAGCACGACGCGGCCCCCGCGTCCGGTGAGCATCGCGTTCGTGGCGACGGTCGTGCCGTGGAAGACGAGACCAACCTCCGCTGCTTCGACGCCGTCCTTCACCAGCTCCTCGAACGCGTCGACGAGCGCGATCGACGGATCCTTCGGCGTCGACGCGACCTTCGCCACCCTCGCTCGGCCGTCGCGGTGGAGCGCGATCGCGTCGGTGAACGTCCCTCCGACATCGATGCCGACGATCCAGCCGAGGGCCACCGACGAGCCCCTCGCTCCGTCAGCGGAGCTTGGGGGTCACCTCCTCGGCGAAGATCGCCATCGCCTCGCGCTGAACCGCGGGGTCGATCCCCGGCCAGTACAACCGGGCGATGTAGTGGAGCTCGCCGCCGGCGGCGTCACGGATCTGCGCGATCTGCTCGGCCACGTCGTCGGGCCGTCCCAGGACGATCGACCGGCGAAGCGACGACTCCTCTTCGTCCGTGAGCGCCGGCGGTGGTTGCGGCGGGCCGGCCCTGCTTCGAGCGGCGTCCATGTCGTCGTACTTCCATTGCACGTAGTGGTGGTGGTCACGGACGCGTTCCCACGCGTCGTCGCCGTTCCACGCGAACGTCGGCATGTGGATCGAGATGGCGATGTCCTCCTCGATGCCGGCGGCGGCGCGCGCCTCTCGCACGATCGAGACCTGCCTCGCAAGCTCCGAGGCCGGCGGTTCGGACGCCATGAACCCGTCCCCCAACCGTCCGGCGCGGCGAAGCGCCGGCTCGCTCCACGCGCCGATCCAGATCGGCGGACCACCAGGCGTCGCCGGCACCGGGCGGACCGGCACGTTCGGGTACCGGAAGAGCTCGCCGCCGCTCACGAGCTCGCCTCGCCACGCCTGGCGGCAGACGGCGATCGAGTCCTCGAGCCGCCGGACACGCTCGCTCATCTCGATACCGAGGCCCTCGAATTCCTCGGCGCGCCAGCCGAGTCCGACGCCGAGGATCGTGCGTCCCCCCGAGAGCAGGTCGACCACCGCCGCGTCCTCGGCGACACGCAACGGTTCGTGCAGCGGCGCGAGGAGCAGTCCGGTGCCGATGGCCACGCGGTCGGTTCGAGCCGCGATCGCCGCGCCGAGGACGAACAGCGACGGAAGGTAGCCGTCGTCCACGAAATGATGCTCCGAGGTCCACACGGAGTCGAACCCGAGTCGCTCCGCCTCGACGGCGAGCTCGATCGCCTCGGCATACAGCTCCACGTCCGTCCGTCGGTCCCCCGGATACCGCTGGCACGTGATCAGTCCGAAGCCGAACGCGACGCTCACGCCGGCATGCCCTCGGTAACCGGGCTCGGCTTCGCCAGGAGCCCGCCGACGTCGAGCTGCCGATAGGGCGACGTGCAGGGGTGTCCGTCGGCCACCCACATCCGCCGGGCGTCGAGATCCATCAACACCGACGCGACCGTCGCGCCCTGGTCGAGCGGCTCCATGCGCCCGTCGGGATGGCAACAGATTCCGGACGGATAGTTGGCGTGGTCGGCGAGCGCCGCGCGGAACGTGTCGAGCGACAGCGCGCCGGCGCGCGCGATTCCCACGGCGCTCCGGAGGCGTTCCAGCCGGATGGGGCTGTCGGGCATCACCCAGAGCGAGACGTCACGCCGATCGAACGCGTTCGACACGAAGTGGTTCGTGTGAAGCAGGACGCCCTGTTCGGGAAACGCGAGGAACAGGCGCGAGTAATCACCCGGCGTCGCCTCGATGTTCACGGCGATGCCGTCGCGATGCGCGATCAGATAGTTCGCCGACGAAGAGCGGACTCCCCGCTGGGCCGCAGCCAGCGCGTCCGACAAGTTCTCGCAGTCCATGAAGGCTCGGAGCAGCACGTGGTACGGGACGCCCGGCTCTCCCCGATCGTCGTCGGTGACGAGCGCGTTCGTGACCACCCCGAGGCCGGAGGAGTTCATCCCGGTTTTCGCGAGCAGTCCCGCCTCGACGACGCTGACGAAGTTCGGTCCGTCGTTCTGTTCGGACTCGAGGACGACCACGGTGTCGAACGAGTGGAGCAGCCAGTCCCAGTTCTGACCGACAAGCGTGTGGCCGTCGGCGCTCGCCTCCGGAAGAACGGCGAACGCGCTGCACTCGCCCTGACGCTGCCCGTCGCCACCCCGCCGAGCGGCGCGCGCCTTGGCCGCGAACATCACCTCGGTGCGGACGTTGATCGCCAGTACGTCCTCGAGGTCGACGCCCGCCCCGTCGGCGATCCCGCCGATCTCCTGGACGTACCGTTCGTCGAAGGCAGCGATCGGCGCCTCGAACCGCGCCGCCTCGCGGCGAACCTGGTCCCACTCCCATCCGGCGTAGGCGCGGAACACCTCGCGATACGCCTCTATCGAGCGCGCGATGCGCGACCTAGCCTGCTCGCCGTACGCCCGGCCGCGCTCGCGGGGATCGCCGGTGACTCGTACGTGCGGGAACGTGTCGTTCATCCCTCGGACACCTCTCTACAACGCCGTGACGCCACCATCCACGAAGACGGTCGTCCCCGTCACGTATGCCGCGCGATCGGAGGCGAGGAACGCGATCACCTCGGCCACCTCCTCGGGTCGGCCGAGGCGCCCAAGTGGGACGCGGGCGTCGAGGTAGGCCTGCCCGGCGTGGGGGTCGTCCATCATGCGCAGCATCGGCGTGTCGATGACGCCGGGGGCGACCGCGTTCACCCGCACGCCCCGGGCCGCCCATTCGATCGCCAACTGCTTGGTGAGCGCGACGACGCCCGCCTTGCTCGCGTTGTAGTGCGCGGCCGGTTCGCCGGCGTCGGCGATGACTGCGGCGATGGACGCGACGTTCACGATCGAGCGCGGCTCGGTCGCGGGGGCCGATCGCATCACGGCGCGCGACACGAGGAAGGTCCCACGGAGGTTCGTGTCGAGGACGTCGTCCCACTCCGCGACCGAGACGTCGTCGACAGGCGCGATTCGATAGATGCCCGCGGCGTTCACCAGCACCTCCATCCCACCATCCAGCGCCTCGACGGCCTCGGCGACGGCACGGCCGACGCTCGACTCGTCTCGAACGTCGGCCTCGACGGCGACCGCCCCGATCTCCTTGGCGGCGACGGCCAGCTCCTCCGCCGAGCGATCGACGAGGGCCACCCGCGCGCCCCGATCGGTGAGCAGAGCCGCGGTGGCCCGGCCGATCCCCGACGCGCCACCGGTCACCACCGCCCGCCGCCCGTCGAACCTGTCGGTCGTCATGTCAGGACGACTCCGCCGTTCACGCCGATCGTCTGCCCGGTCACATAGGCCGCATCGGGCGACGCGAGCCACGCAACCGCGCCGGCCACGTCGGCGCCGGTTCCGTGTCGTTCGAGCGGAACGCTCGCCCGGACGGCCTCGACCTCGTCGTCGACCGCGACACCGCGCTCCCCGGCGCGCAGCCGGAGGTCGGCGAGGTGCATCTCGGTGAGCATGTTGCCCGGGGCGATCGTGTTGACCCGGATCCCACGCGGCGCCACCTCGAGCGCGAGCGAGTGCGTGAAGAGCGCGACCGCAGCTTTCGACGCGCAGTACGCCGCGGCGTTCGGGACGCCCTGCTGCCCGAAGATCGATCCCATGTTGACGATGCACCCGCCGTTGGCCATGGCGCGTACACACGCCTTCGACATGAGGAACGTTCCGATCAGGTTCACGTCCAGCACGCGGTGGAACTCCTCGATCGACGTGTCGGCGACGGTGGTCGACGGACCGCCGACGCCGGCGTTGTTGACGAGCAGGTCGATCCCATCGAGGCGCTCGACGATCTGGCCGACGGCGGAGGCGACTTCCTCTTCATCCGAGACGTCGCACCGGATCCCGAACGCCTCCCCGCGGGAGTTCTCCCGTTGGACCCGATCGGCCGTCACCATGACCGTCTCGTCCACGTCGACGAGCGCGACGCGGCCCCCGTCCGCGACAAGGCGCGCGGCAACGCCCTCACCGAGCCCCCGCGCGGCTCCGGTGACCAGGCTCCTCATCCGGCGTGCTCCGCGATCTCGCCCGTCGTGGCGATCCACACCCCGTCGAGACCCTGAACGAACCCTATGAACTCCTCGAGGAAGGCGATCCGCCCCGGCCTGGCGATGATCTGCGGATGACAGGTGATGACCGCGGCTCCGCCGAGCTCGGCGATGCCGAGCACCTCCTTCTCCCAGATGGAGCGCACTTCTTCGACCGTGGAGATTTTCTTCGTCCACGTCGACGGGTCGAACCAGAAGTGCGGCGCGTCGTCGAGGATCCACTGGATGGGGACCTCCACGACCTGGGATCCCTCGTGGCGGTACGGCCGGATCTCGTCCATGAGGTTCGAGGAGTAGGCGAACCCGTGGGTCTCGAGCAGCGAAAGCGTGTGGCCGCTGAAATCCCACGAGGGCGATCGGTAGCCGTGGACCCGCACGCCGAACCCCTCGAGGGCCTCGCGGCCCTTGACCAGCTCCGCCTCCTCTTCATCGCGAGACAGGTTCGTCGGCGAGGTATGCGTGTACCCGTGGTGCGCGATCTCGTGCCCCGCGGCGACGATCTCCTCGACGCGGTGTGGATGTCTCTCGGCCACGCGTCCGGGGATGAAGAAGCTCGCGCGAACCTCGCGGCGACGAAGGACGTCGAGCACGAGCGGCACCGCCACCTTCGCCCCGTATGTGCCCTGCGAAAGGATGCCCGGGCGCTCCGCGTTGGCCGGGTCCTCGCCGATCCACACCTCCTCCGCGTCGAAGTCGAAGGTGAACGCCACCGCGGCGCGGGCGCCGTTCGGCCAGTCGGTCATGGCTCCCTCCGTCCCACGCGGACGCGGGCTTCGGACGGCTCGTCGGTCGGCTCTGCCGTCGCCCCCTTCCCTTTCTCCGTCTCGTCCTCGGCCATCCATCGCTGCACGCGTTTCCACGCATCGCCGAAGGCGGGGACGAGGCCTCGAGGCGCGATCACGATCGTCCCGAGCAGAATGAGCCCCACGATGATCAGACGCGCCTCCTGGAAGTCGCGCAGGTACTCGGACACGACCGTGATCACGGCGGTGCCGACGATCGGACCGGCGAACGTGCCGAGCCCGCCGACCACGAGCATGGCCACGAACAACGCCATCGGCGCGAGACCCATCACGCTGGGCGCGATCACGCCGAAGTAGTGCGCGTAGAAGGCCCCCGCGATGCCGGCGATGAACGCGGAAACCAAGAACGTGATGATCTGCATGCGCATCGGGCTCACACCGCGCGCTGCGGCGTAACCGGGTGAGTCGCGAAGCGCCTTCAGCGGCGGTGCCAGCCAGTAGTACGCGCGTTGACGCGCGTCGGGCGAGAGGTCACCGAACGCGATGTCCTTACCGGAACTCGTCGATGCCGTGGCCGTCTTCCTGCTCCCAGCCGTGGGCGGCGATGTAGCCCCAGCAGTCGGGCCGGCTGCCGTCGGTGTCCGTGACGCCGTAGGCGTCGGCAAGCTGGCGCGCGCTGACGATCGAGCCCTTCCAGCGCTCGGCGTCGCCGGCCCGGGCGAGCGCGGCGACGCCTCGGGCGACATACGTCGGCGACTCTGAGATCGCGAAGCCGGGACGGTCCCGGCAGGCGTCCCGCCAGTTCGCCTCGGTGACGCCGAAGTTCTCCAGCATCTTCTCCGAGCGCAGCCAGCCCGGAGTCACCCCGACGACCGCCACCGGATCGTTCTCCAGCTCGACCGCAAGGCCCTTCACGATCCGCTCGACGTTGGCCTTGACGAGGTCGTAGTAGAAGCCCACGTTGCGCCGAAACTCGGCGTTCGCCTCCGAGGTGCCGTCCGTCATCTCGACGACGAGGCCAATCGTTCCGTCAGCACCCGCGGTGCGCAAGATGAAGGGGATCGCTGCGCGACACGTGATCAGATGCGTGTGCACGCCCATCTGCAGCATCCGTAGTCCGCCCGCCCAGTCGTGCTCCCAGAGCGGCTTGTCCCATTCCGCGTACCTGTCGCCGCCGAAGATGTCGTTGACGAGCACGTCCAACCGGCCATGGTCGCGTTCGATTCCCCCGACGAGCTCGGCAACCGAGGCGGGGTCTTCGTGATCGACCACGAGTGCCGAGCCCACCCCGCCTGCGGCCGAGATCAGTTCCCCGGTCTCCTCGATCGTTTCGGGCCTTCCCATCTCCGACGGCCCGGACGCACGGCTGCTGCGGCCCGTCGCGAACACGAAGAAGCCCGCCCGCGCCAGCTCCACCGCAATGGCACGGCCCGCCCCGCGCGTCGCTCCCGCAACCAGCGCCACCTGCCCCGAGGGCCGCCGCTCAGACATGTCCACCTCACTCGTCGTCCCCCTGGGTCCGGACGATAGATCCTCGGCTGGGCTGTGGTGTTACTTCCCGGACTGCAGCTCCCAGGCGGCGATCACGGCGTCTTCGACGGCATCGGCATTTCCGTTCACAAGGTCCGCCACCACCATCATGTGCTTCGTGAAGCGCTTCGGCACCGAGAAGGTCTCCGGGAACGACTGGAGTAGGAAGTCTCGAAACTCGAACGACGCACGAATCCGATGTGGCTGTCATCGAGCTGCCGCGCCACCAGACGGCCGCGATACCGCCAATGAAGCAAGCCGTCACGACGGCTCTCGGAGACACCGTCGAGCTCGGCCGCCAGGCGGCTGAGGTCCGCGAGGCTCACCAGGCCATCGTCGCATGCCGCTCCTGCATGTAACTATGCCGTCGCGCGTCGGGGCTGGACTTCTGCCACCGAAAGGCCGCGTCAGGTCGAGATCGGATCGAGCGGGTGACGCGTCGGGCCGTTCTTCACGGTGCCGTCGGCTTCGTAGCGGCTTCCGTGGCACGGGCAGTCCCACGTCTTCGCGCGGTGGTTCCATCCGACGGTGCATCCCATGTGCTTGCACCGTGGCGACAGCACGGTGAGCGCGCCATGCTCGTCTCGATAGGCGGCGACCCTCTTGCCGTGGAGCTCCACGATCCCGCCCTCGCCAGGCTCGAGATCCGCCGCCGAGCGCCCCACGGTGTTGACGATCAGCACGTCGCACGGCGCTTGGTGGGAGACCTTGTCGGGCACCACCCCCAGCAGGAACCGGAGGCCCCCGGTCATCCCCTTGTTGCCGACGACGACGAGGTCGTGTCCTTCCGAGGCGGCCAGCTCGGCGATCCTGTCCCCGGGATCGCCGGCGAGGACCTTCGTCGGCATGTCGCGGTTGCCGAGGCGCTCCGCGGTGTCGCGAAGGATGATCTGGCCGACCGGCTCCTCACCGACGTGGACGAGCGTGACGCTCGCGCCGTGCGCCTTGGCGAACTCGGCGCCCACACGCGCGGCTCGGTCGGCCGTGGGGGAACCGTCCGTCGCGATCAGCACGCTGGCGTACTCACCGGGACCCTTGGCCCGTTCGGGCTTGGACGTACGGATGATCAGCAGATCGCACGGCATCTCGTGCGAGACGCGGTCGGGGACGCCACCAAGCCGGAGCATGTGGCGTTCTCCCATCCCGATGTCTCCGACGATGAGGAGCTCGGCGTTGCGACGGTCGGCGATCTCGACGACGCCAGCGGCGGGTTCGCCCTTGACCGGTTCGGCGTCGACGGGGACGCCGGCGGCGCCGGCCCTCGCCCGGGCGCGCTCGAGCGCCTCGACGGACCTTCGTCTGCTCGGACCGTCGGTGAACGCCGAGATGAACAGGACTCGTCCGTTCGACGACGTGGCGAGCTGGAGCGCGACGTTCTCCGCGATCGTGGCCGTCTCGGATCCGTCGGTCCCGACGGCAATCGTTCCGTACATGTTGATGCGTCCTCCGTGTCAGAACGGCTTGATGACCATCAGGTACGCGATGAACAGGACCGACGCGAGGCCGACGATCACGACGATCAAGGGAACGTTCGAGCGCAGCATCGCGTCGAGCTGTGCGGGCGCAACGGCCGAGCTGCTCGACTCCTCGATGGTCATGACCTCTCGGATCTTCTTGTAGTACGGAGCGGGGAGGGCGTACATGAAGATGAGGTTCGCCAGGAACACTCCGAGGCCAACCCAGATCCAGCCCTGGTCCCACCAGCTCCCGCTGAACCCCGCCCAGATCCCGCCGCCCAGCAGTAGCACGACCGATACGTAGAACGCGCTGAGCGAGGAGTTCGAGATCTGGAGCATCACGCGGATCCGGTCGGGGTTGCGCTCGTGCCGGAGCCGCAGCGCCATCGCCGCCGAGACGCCGTGGCTGAACATGAAGCCCAGCACCCCCACGATGTGGATCAGGACGATCCATTCGTACATCGCGCTACCTCCGGGGAGGAACCCTACCGAGTTCAACCACCGGCTCGCTCGGCGCGAGGGTAGGCTTCGGTTCGTGCCGAACGCCGTGTGGAGCGGAAGTCTCAGCTTCGGGCTGGTGAACGTGCCGGTTCGGCTGATCCCGGCTACCGAGCCGAAGGACGTTCGATTCCATCTGTATGACCGGTCGGGACGGCGCGTTCGGTACGAACGGGTCGTGGACGAGGAGCCCTCGTGGGAACCACCGCAGCGGAGCGAGGAAGCCGCCGAGCCGGAGCCGGTTCAGGACCGGGATGCCGAGTCGCAACCGCCGTCTGCCGTTGGCGAGGTGCCCGTCGAGCGGGTCGAGCCTTCGGGCGGCGGGCGGATCGGCTGGGAGGACGTCGTTCGCGGAATGGAGACCGACACGGGCGACGTCGTGTTGCTCTCGCGCGAGGAGATCGACCGCGCGCGGCCGCAACGCAGCCGCGCGATCGACGTCGAGGACTTCGTCGACCTCGCCGACATCGACCCCGTGTTCTTCGAGAAGACCTACTACGCGATCCCGCAGTCGCTCGAGGCGGCCAAGCCGTACGTGCTCCTACACCGGGCGATGCAAACGACCGGTCGGGTCGGCATCGGCCGGTTCGTCCTGAGGACGAAGCCGCATCTCGTCGCCGTACGGCCGATGGACGACGTGCTCGCCGTCGAGACGTTGTTCTTCGGCGACGAGGTTCGAGATCCCTCGGCGTTGGCGCCCGGACTCGGCAGCCTCCAGGTCGACGAACGCGAGCTCGACCTCGCCGCGAAGCTCGTCGAGATGCTCAAGACCGAGTGGGACCCGTCGCGGTACTCGGACACCTACCGCGAGGAGCTCCTGCGGATGCTCGCCGAGAAGGCACCGACCCGGCGCGCCGAGGAAGCGGTGGCGGCCACCACCACCGCGGAGGGCGGGTCGGCGGTCGAGCAGCTGATGGCCGCACTCAAGGAGAGCGTCGAGCAGGCCAAGGCCAAGCAGGAGAAGGGGCCCCCGGGGTCGAAGAAGGTGGGCTAGCGCCGGCGACGAGTTCACAGGCACGGTGACGTGCCGAAAGACCGACCAACGCAGGATTGATGTGCCTGCGTTGGGCGGCTCACACTTTGCCCCTCATGCACGAAAGGCGATCTTCCGATGCCCCGGCGCGACGAAACCTGTGGGTGGTGCTCGCCCTGCTGGACCTCGTCCTGCTGGGGCTCTCGGTTCCCATCTCCGCCTCGTTGGTGGACGGCGCCGAAGCCGACGCGCGAGAACGGGCCGGTCGGCTCGCCGACTCGGTCGTCTCGGACGCGGTTCCACCACCATTGACGGGCGACATCGTGGGGACGGCTCGCCGAGATCTCCTCGAGCGCCTGCGTTCCCGAGCCCTCGACGACACCGTCGCGCGAGTCCTCGTCTGGACGCCGTTCGGCGATCTGGTCTTCTCCTCTGCCGTCGCCGAGGTTCCATCCGAGACGATCCCCCGCACCGACCTGCACTTCTCGCAGGCCGCGGCGGGTGCGATCTCGAGCTTCATCACCGAATCGACCGAGTCGTCGGACCGAGTTCATCGAACGTTCGTGCCGGTTCGGCCGTCTGACGGGGGCTCTCCGTACGCGGTTGCGCAGATCGATCAGCGGTACTCGGCGATCGTGGCTCAGGCGCTCCGTTTCTGGCGTCCGGTGCAACTTGCCCTGCTCGGCATACTCGTCGTCTTGGGCGGCCTCATCGTCTACTCGTTCCGTCGGGAACGACATACCGTGGCGCCGCAGCCCGTTCTCGCCGAGACCGCGGCGACGCTCTCGCTCGAGGAACGCCTTCGCGAGGCGGAGGCCGAGGCGGCGGAGGCCAAGGAGCGACTGGCCACCGCCGAACGCCAGATCAAGGACGCATCGACGTTGCAGATTCCCGCGAGCATCGTGGCTCAGGTCGACGAGCTCGAGGCGCGGATGGCGGCCCACGCAGCGGAGCGCGAACGGTCGGACTCCGAGATGCAAAGGCTGAGTGGGGAGCTGGAGGCGAGGAACGCTGAGCTGGTGACCAAGGATTCCGAGCTGGCGCAGGCCCGCGAGATCGTGGCCGCGAAAGACGCCCAGCTTGCGCGATCGTCGGAAGAGACGCGGGCCGCAGTCGAGGCCGAGACGGCCACTTCCGCGAAGGCCCTCGACAAAGCGAGGAACGAGGCGGACGTCGCCCGCAAACGTTTCGAGGAAGCGGAGAAGCGCGCCGCGAGGGGCGACGAGCGCGCCGAGGACGCCGAGCGCCGCGCGGCAGACGCCACGCAACGACTGGCGCTCGCCGAAACACGGATCACCGAGCTCGAGCGCGCGCTTCGTCAGGTCGAGCGCGCCGCGTTCGACAGGACGGCCTATGTCGGGGTTCCGAAGCAGGGCGACCGAACGAAGGAGATCAGCGCGGCGAAGGACGAGACGGCGGCGCTCAAGGAGAAGCTCAGCGCGACCGAAGCGGCCCTCGCCGAGACGAAGTCTGCGCTGATCGAGGCGAACGCGTCCCTCGTGGACGCGAGGGCCAAGCTCGCCGGACGGGTGACCGAGGAGCACCCGCCGCCGCCGGCGGCGTCCGGCTTGGAGATCGAGGTGCTCAGGGCCGAACGCGACGTTGCGAAGGCCGACCTGCTTCGTGTTCAAAGTGAGCTCGAGCGCTTGAAGGCCGAGTCCGGGGTCGATTAGCACATGAAGAAGGAGCGGGGCGTTGGCCCCGCTCCCTCTTTTGCTACCGCTGCCGCGTGGGTGATCAGCTAGCTGGCGCGGCGACCGGCGTAGTACTCGCCAAGGCGGTTGCGGTAGTCCTCGTTCCGCCAACCACGCTCGGCATCGAACTCGGGCGAGCTCTTGATCTGGTCCTTCGTCAGCGCGACGTGGACCGTGCTGGTGTCGAAGTCCGCCCGCTCGATCGTCCCGGCGGGGACGATGACCTTCCGACCGAAGATCCACGGCCCCGTGTCGACGACGATCGCCGAACCGCCAACCTCGTCGCTGGCCTCATCGACCTTACCGATGCGACCATCTCGGGCCTCGACGGAGAATCCCTCGAGCTTGCGGCCGTTCGGCATCACGTTCGTGCGGTACGTCCAAATCTCTGTGTACACGTGATCACCTCCTCGAAATCGTGGGTTACCCACCGCCATGGCGGGATCATGCGCGTGAGGCGAGATGAGGAAACGCGCTCCGCGCGGGGCTCAGTGACTGCGACGCAACGGATCACGGGCTCACGTGGCCAATCGTGTGCGTGGCGTGTTCGCGCACAGCGAACGGCGGGGGAGGGATAGACTCGGCCGTCCCTGGAAGGCGAGGAGCCGCCGTGTCGGATCTGTTGAACATGAACGTCATGGTCATCAGCCAGAAGCCGAAGTTCATCGAGATGACCAACGAGTACGAGATCACCGACGAGAACGGCACGCCGGTGGGCACGGTTCGTCAGGAGGGACAATCGAAGGCGCGAAAGCTCCTGCGCCTGGTGACGAGCGTCGATCAGTTCCTCACCCATAAGCTGGCAGTGCGGGACGCCGGCGGGGCGACGGTGCTCGAGCTCGTTCGCCCGGCGAAGGTGTTCAAGTCGACGGTCGAGGTTCTCGACGCGAGCGGAACGCACGTCGGCAAGATCGTGCAGGAGAACATCGTCGGGAAGAAGCGCTTCCGACTCGACGGGCCGTCTGACGAAACCCTCGGCTCAATCAATGCGGAGAATTGGCGCTCGTGGGACTTCGCTATCAACGACGCGGCCGGCAACGAGGTCGGCCGGATCACCAAGAAGTGGACGGGGATCCTTCGCGAGGGATTCACGACCGCGGACCGGTACCTGCTGCACATCTCCGGAAACGTCTCGCGTCCGATGCGGCAACTGATGGTGGCGTCGGCGGCGGGGGTCGACACGGCGCTGAAGCAGGACGACACGGGCGGTGTGGGGTTCGGCGGGCTCGACTTCGATATCTGAGTCCGCGAGTTCAGGGCCGCCCGTATCCCCCGAGCTGCGCCGCAGTTCGCTCATCGGGCCCATTTCATCGGCGGTGTGACCTAGCTCACTGCGGCGAGAACGCGCGTTGCCTATCGTCGTTCGTGCGATGAGCACGCTTCGATCTGCGCTCGATGAACTCCGGTCCACGGACGTGTTCGCACTGAGTGAGGAGCAAATCGCATCCGACCTCGACGAGCTCGAACACGCCACGCGCGTATTCGAGGTCGAGCGTGGCCGCCGGGTCGCCGAACTGGAGCGACGGGACACGTATGCACGCGACGGCCACCTTTCGCTGGCCTCATGGCTGACCGCGAGACATCGTTTAGCGCCGTCGACGGACGGCCAGTCACGTCCGAATGGCTCGGACGTTGGAGGCGATGCCGGTTGCCGCTGATGCGCTTGCCTCTGGCGATGTCTCCTCGTCGGCGGTGTCATTGCTCGCGCACGCCCGTGACGCGTCGCCCGAAGCGTTCTCGCGCTCGGAAGCGCAGCTCGTCGACGCGGCGAGAACGATGCCTGTCGAGGAACTCAAGGCCACAGTGACGCGGTGGCGCCACGACCACGCCGATGAGGCCGACGACGATCGCCAGGAGCTCTATCTCTCACCGACGCTGCGCGGTCGGGGCAAGCTCGCCGGCGATCTGAACGCCGACACCACGCAACTAATGATCACCGCGCTCCGGGCCGTCCAGGATGCGGAGATGCGCTCGAACGACCGGACCGACACCCGCTCACCCGCCCGCCGTCGCGCCGACGCCTTGGGGGCGATCTGCCGCCAGTGGCTGGACTCCTCGGGCCGGCCGACCGTGGCCGGGGAGCGTCCGCACGTCATCGTCACCATCGATGTCGAGAGCCTGGGTGGAGGAAGGAGCGCGCCGGGCACCGCTCGGTCCGCCGGGGCGCGCCTTGGCGGGCGGCTTGCAGACGTCGGCGCGATCTCCGCGGCGGACGCGCTGATGTGGGCGTGTGACGCCCAGGTCACTCGGGTGATCACCGACGCCGGCTCGAGACCGCTCGACGTGGGACGGACCACCCGGATAACCCCGCCGTGGATCCGCAAGGCGCTCCTCGTCAGGGACGGTGGATGTGCCTTCCCCGACTGCGGGAGACCACCCTCGTGGTGCGATCCGCACCACGTTGTCCACTGGACCAACGGTGGTCCGACCGCACTGTCGAACCTCGTGCTGCTGTGCCGGCGACACCACCGGCTGACCCACCACAAGCGTTTCTCGGTGGAGATCGTGGACGGCCTGCCGCGGTTCTACCGAGCGGACGGCTCGGTGCTCGAGCCCGCGGATCGGGCGCCGCCGTAGCGGCATCTACGTCACGCCACGTCCCTTAATCGGCTGAACCAGCCAGGCAACCCGCCGGCTGAACCGGCTGGGCAGCCTGCCGGGCCGCATCGCGGACAGGCAAGAAGCCCGCGAGTCGTGCTTCACCAGTGGGTGCGCGGGGTACACGCACCAATGAGTACGTGTCGCCATTGACCATCTGGTTTTGGAAGGCGAAGAACGAGAACGACACGGAGGTGCGACGGATGCCGCAAAAGGCGTGGAGCACGAAGCGCGAACGGCAGTACGAGCACATCAAGAAGGGCCTGAAGAGGGGCGGCCGGAGCGAGGACACCGCAGAGCGGATCGCCGCGGCGACCGTCAACAAGGAGCGGGCGCGCACGGGTGAAGCCAAGACGGCCAGCCGTCTCTCGAAGAAGGACGTGTCGTCGGGTCGGCGCGGCGGGCTTCGCTCGCACAGCGGACCGGGCGGTCGGACGCGCGATCAGCTGTACGAGGCGGCGAAGCGCAAGGGCATCAAGGGCCGGTCGAAGATGACCAAGGCACAGCTCGCGCGGGCGGTCGGCGGAGCCGAAAGCCGTCGAGGCTGACGCGGGACCTACAGCTCGAAGTTGCAGTTCTCGCAGACGAAGATGCGGGCGCGCGCGTTTGCGCTGTGCCCGCCGCATCGGGAGCACCGCCGACACGTCCCGCCCACCGCGCAGTCGGCAGGATCGGTCGTCTCGCCGGGCTGGTCCCAGGTCGTCGTCTTCTCGGACGGCCGCGGGACCTGCAACGAGATCATGTGCAGCGGCCCGCCGTCGTCGCTCACGAACCCGTGCGGGTGCGCCGCCGCCCGACCGATGATCACGCCGGGCGCGAGCGGGACGGGATTCTCGGCAAGGAGCGCGCGACCTCCGCCGCGCAGCACCACGATCCACTCCTCCGAGTCGGGATGGGTGTGCGCGTAAGCGATCTGCCCGGGCGCGAACCCCTGCAACGAGAGGTAGTGGTCCGAGCCCTGGTTGATCGGCACCCGTCGGAACCCCGACGGGCAGAGGGCGATGACGTCCTCCGGGTGCATCCTGAACACGCCGAGGTTGGCGAGCACCTCGGCGAGGTCGCCGATCTGGTGGCCGATGCGCTGATCCACGATGCGAAAGCTTGCCACGCCCCGCGCCGCCGCGGGCCGTGCGCTGCCGCGGGCCGTGCGCTGCCGCGCGCCGTGCGGGTCGCTGCGGGCAGCGCGGGCAGCGCGGGCGCCGCGGGCAGCGCGGGCGCCGCGGGCCGTGCGGCGCCAACAGCTGCCCGGAATGACCGCCCGCCCAGGCTGACGCCTCGCCCCGACGTTGCTCCGCCCGTGGCCGTCGCTGCTGCTAGATCGTCCGGCGGTACTTCCGAACGGCGAGCGGCGCCGCAATGGCGATGATGACAACGATCCAGGCGAGCGATTGCACGACGTACGTCGCCGTCTCACCCCCGATCATCAGCGCCCGAACCGCCGAGGCCGTCACCGAGACGGGCTGATGCTCGGCGAACCCCTGCAGCCACGTGGGCATCGACGCGACCGGGATGAACAGCGACGAGGCGAAGATCAGCGGGAAGACGATCGGGAAGGACGCCGCCTGCGCCGTCTCCGGATCGCCGACCGCCAACCCGACGCCGGCGAAGGTCCACGACAGCGAGTACGCAAACAGCAGGACGATCCCGATCCCGGCGAGGACCGCGAACACGTTCGTGTGCACGCGGAACCCGACGGCGAACCCGACGAGCATCACGAGCAGGATGACGAACACGTTGCGGAACAGATCCGCCGAGGTGCGTCCGGCAAGCACCGCCGAACGCGCCATGGGGAGTGAGCGGAACCGCTCGAGAAGACCGCTCTTCAGATCGGTTGCCAAGCCGACCGCGGTGGCCGTCGCGCCGAAGACCGTCATCTGGACGAACACACCGGGGAGCAGGAAATCCACGTACGGCACCGAAAGGTCGTTCCCGACCACGCCGCCGAACACGTACCGGAAGAGCAGCACGAACAACACGGGTTGAATCGTGGAGAACACCAGCAGCTGAGGCACACGGATGTAGGTCAGCAAGCCGCGCCACGTCATGGCCAGCGTGTCGGAGACCGCGCCGCTCAGTCTGCCGAGGCCCTGCCGTTCTGCCGGGATGGCGATGGCACTCATCGACGAACACCTCCCACGGGTGCGGGCTCTGTTTCTTCCTCGACCGCCCCCTCGACGTGATGACCGGTGAGCCTCAGGAACACGTCGTCGAGGCTCGGTTCTCGAACGGCGAGCGTCGCCGGGAACAGCTGTTCCATGTCGAGCTCACGGAGAACGCCCATGAGCGCTCGGGGTCCGTCGCCGGACGGAACCCGGATCGTGGTGCCCTCGCGCTCCGGCGAGATCCCGCCGAGGCGGGCGAGCACCGACTCGGCGCGTGACGCGTCGGATTCGTCGCCCATGCCGAACTCGATCACCGTGTTTCCGAGCTGCGCCTTGAGCTCGGGGGGCGTTCCCTCGGCGATGACCCTCCCGTTGTCGACAACCGCGACGCGGTCGGCCAGCCGGTCGGCCTCCTCGAGGTACTGCGTAGTGAGCAGGACCGTCGTGCCTTCGGCGACTAGCGCGCGGATCGTGTCCCACAGCGCCTCGCGGCTTCGCAGGTCGAGCCCGGTCGTCGGTTCGTCCAGGAACAGGACGGGCGGCCGCCCGACGAGCGAGGCCGCGACGTCGAGACGCCGGCGCATCCCTCCCGAGTACGTCTTGACCGGCCGGTCGGCCGCGTCGGCCAGGTCGAAGCGCTCCAGGAGCTCGGACGCGCGAGTCGAAATGGTCGGACGGTCGAGGCGCACGAGCCGTCCGACGAGGCGGAGGTTCTCGCGCCCGGTGAGGTTCGGGTCGACGGTCGCGGACTGACCGGCCAAGCCGATCCGGAGCCGCACCCGTTCGGCCTCGGCGACCACGTCGTGTCCGAGGACGGTCGCCCTGCCTGCGTCGGGCTCGAGGATCGTCGTGAGGATCCGAACCGCCGTGGTCTTGCCGGCGCCGTTCGGCCCGAGAAGACCAAAGACGGAGCCGGCTCGGACTTGGAAGTCGACGCCGGCGAGCGCCTCCACATCCCCGAACCGCTTCTCCAGCCCTTCAGCGATGATCGCGCTGTCGCTCATCGAAACCCTCCTCGTTCAGGCGTCATGTGATACCACAGATGCTTGAGATCATGCAACTATCGAGTCGTTGAGACGTTTGAGCTTCTTGAATGTTCCTGTCGGACCGTCTACGATTGAGATAGATGACCACCGATCGGGGAAGCAAGCAGACGTTGGCGCGCGAAGCGTGGCAACCGCTTGCCCGCTACTTCTTCGACACCGTTCGACAGCGCCAGCGGATCCTCGCCGCGTACGGCCTCACGCCGAACGACATGCGAGCGCTCGCCACGTTGGACACGGAGACCGGTCGAACGATGCGCGAGATGGCCGACGAGTGGGTATGCGATGCGTCGAACGCAACGTGGATCGTCGATCGCCTGGAAGAGCGGGGCCTGGCCGAGCGCCGAACCGTGCCGGGTGACCGGCGGGTGAAGTCCGTCGTGTTGACCTCCCGCGGAGCGAAGACACGCGACCGAGTGCTCCACGCGATGTTCGAGCCCCCGCCCGAGCTGCTCGAGCTCGACCGCGCCGATCTCGTGGTGATCAGAGACGCGGTCTCGCGGCTCCCCTTCACACCGTTCGGTGTGCCCTTGCCGCGGAGGCGCAGTCGCACCGCCTAGCAAGGCGTCACACACAACGTGATCGTCAGCTCTGACGCTGCGTGCCAGCCGAGCCCTTTGACGAGGCGCGAGCGGATGGGCGCCCGGCCGAACCGGGCGCCCTACCCACTCAGCGGTTGTCGACCTCCACCAGCGTGAGCCCGAAGCGGCCGGTGGCGTCGTTGTGCGACACCGCACCGAGGTGCCACTCGCCCGCCGTCGCGCCGGTCCACGACACCTGGATCGTGGCCGTCTCGTTCTTCACCGCGGCCGACGGGGCGCTGTCGATCGTCAGATTGCCGCCGGGGGTGCCGGAGATCGCCCACGAGTACATCGTGTAGTCCGAGTCACCGCCGGGCGCCTGCCAGCCGTGGACGTACACGGTCCACGTTCCGTCTGCCGGCTCCGAGAGATCGACCTGCTCGTCGGTCCCGCCGAGCGTGCTCGAGGCGACCAGATCACCGTTCGGATCGAAGACGTAGACGTCCAGGTCCGCATCGGGTTCCGTCGCCTCCGGCGGGATCGCGATGCGGAAGTGCGCCACACCGCTCAGGTCGAACTCATGTGCGTTCGCGCCTCCCGCACGCACATCACTGGGATCGAACGACTGATCCGGGTCCTGCAGGACGTTGTCGACTGTGAGCGTCGCCGGCTCGAGCCCATGGGCCCGCGCCGTGTACGCGCCGCTGTACCCGAACGTCACCTCGAAGCTGGCCGAGCCGTTCACGCCCGTGCCCGTGATCTCCTCCGGCGCGGCGAACTTCGCCCCCCGCACCGCGATCGGGCTTCGGACGTTGTAGGCGCCCGACGTCCACGTCAGCGACCCGAACCGAAACTCGCCGATCGGTGCGGTTTCGTTGGTGATCGTGACCGTGTACGTCTGCTCGTGCCCCGGAGAGATGGTGAACGTCGACGGGGAGACGGCGATGTCGTACCCCTCCGGCTCCTGGACGGAGACGGTGTACGTTCGCCGCGAGCTCGCCACGCTCGTCACCGTCCGCGTGACGGTCTCCCGGCCGGGCACGGCGGCCACGCCGATCGACGGATAGTTCAGGTTGTGAGCCTCAGTTGGGACGCCGGCGTTGGCCAGCGACGTACAGGTCGCAGTGGGGTTCGCGAACACCTCGGGAGCCTCATCACACAGGAAGCCGAGGTAGTCGTTGAACCCGGCGTCGTAGACCAGACCCGGCTGGAACATCGAACCGGCCTGCGACGGCCCGCCCGGCTTGACCTGACCGGCGCCCATCTCGAACGGCGTGGCCTGGCTCGTCCGATCGTTGTCGCGAACGTCCGTGTTCGCCGTGGTCATCATGGCCGACTTGGCCGCCGCGGCGGACCAGCTCGGGTGCTGCTGATCGATCAGCGCGAGCATTCCGGCGATGTGCGGACTCGACATCGACGTGCCCGCGATCGCCTGGAACAGCTCGTCCGGCACCATCCCCGGGTCCGGGAACGGCGAGTTGCCGGCGAGGATCTGGATGCCGGGCGCCGTGATATCCGGCTTGATGATGTCCTCGGCGACAGGGTCGGGTCCCCGCGAGGAGAAGTCGGTCATCGACGGCGCGCTCGGCCACGTCGACGGCGCGTCGGTCGTGATCGACGCCGTGGCGGGGTTGCTTCCCGTCGCAGCGTCGATGTATCCCTTGATGGCGAGACCCGGCGCGTTGTCGACGTGCACCGTCGGGACCCAGTGCGTGTCGGTGAACAGGTTCCCGATGTTGTTGTTCTCGTACATGATCATCCCGACGCCGCCGGCGTCGAAGACTTCCTTGCTCTTCTCGACACGACCGACCACGCCTCGCCGGCAGAGCACGATCGCGCCGGACACCTTGCGGGCGTCGAGAGTGCCCGGCTGGCACAGGTCGTCGTGCTGGCGCGCGACGTCGGCCGCATCGACGAGCGGCGAGGATCCGACGTTGCCGTAGATCGCCGCGCCGGTGAAGGTCGCGCCGCTGCCGAGGGTCACGGTCCCCTTGAAGAAGCGGCTCTGCGTGTTCGCGCCGACGGCCGTGAGCCATGGGACCGATGCGGGACCGCCGATCGTGGCAGGCCCCGGACCGGAGTTGCCGGCGGACGTCGCGACGTGCACGCCGGCGTCGGCCGCGAACAGGAACGCGATGTCATCTGGGCCGGTGAGGCCGGCGCCGCCGCCGATCGAGTAGTTGATGACGTCGACGCCCTGCTCGACGGCCTCGTCGATCGCCGCGGCGAGGTCCGACCCGAACCCGCCCTGGTTGCCGAGCGCCTTGTACGCGATCACGTGGGCGCGCGGGGCGATACCGGAGATGACTCCGACATTCCGGCCCTTGATGCTCGCCGCGACGCCGGCGTTTCCGGCGGCGGTCGACGCCGTGTGCGTGCCGTGACCGTCGTCGTCGCGGGCGGAGTCGAACTCGTCGGGGTCGGCTCCAAGCACCGCACGGTAGGTGTCGAGCACCTGGTCGGCGCCGATCAGCTTGTCGTTACACGTGAAGGGCGCGTCGGCGGGGTTGGCCGCAGTATTGCCGAACTCGCAGGGGAGGTTCTTGATCGGCGAGCGGTAGCTGCCGTCGTCCGCGAAGCTGGGGTGCTCGGGCCAGATGCCGGTGTCGATGACCCCGACGACAACACCCTGGCCGCGCACGCCGCTCGAGTGCGCCCCGCCGCTCCCGGTCAGGCCCAGGAACTGCGGGCTCGAGTCCGTCTGGGCCTGCTGCAGCTCGTCGGGCAGGACCAGCAGGACGTCCTTCCGCGCGGCGAGCTGCTCCGCCTGCGCCTGCGAGAGGAGCGCCGAGAACCCGTTCAGCGCGACCGTGTAGTCGTGGATCTTTTGCACGCCGCCGGGAAGTGCCTTCAGCGCGCGTGAGTGGCTCGCGCGAAGCTGCTGTCCCCGGTTCTTCGCCGCCGCGGTGTCCAGCTCATCCACGGCGAACGTCGCGACGAGCGGATCGTCCTTCATGATCACGACGTAGCTGCCATACGGGCTGGCGAGGACCGAGTCTCCCCGGGACGGAACCCGAGCCTCGTCCCTGGCGATGGCCTCGCCGGTCGGGACGAGAAGAGCGACCAGAAGGAGCGCGCCGAGCGATGCGGCGGACCTGCGAGCCACGGTGCTGCGCGACATGCGACCTCCTTGTGAGGAACTCTCTATGCCCTCGTCCCGCTCATCGGACGGAACGAGCGCGCGGTCGATCGCGTGCGCGTTTCGGCGAACGTGCGGGGCCCGAGCGGCACCAAAGCTAGTTAGCGCGCCGTTTCGCTGTCAATCCGGCGGAGGTCCCATTCACGTTGAAAGAGACACTCGACGTACCGTTACCGAACTACTGCGCGTTCCGTACGGTGGACTCCTTATCCACGGAACAGGCCGACCACGACGTTGATGACCGTGGCGCCGATCACGGCGCCGAACAGATACGACAGCAAGGTGTGGCGCAGCGCTACCCGGCGCATGGCCCTCGTGACGATGGGCGTATCGGAGACCTGATACGTCATCCCGATCGTGAACGCCAGGTACGCGAAGTCCCTGTAATCGGGGGGACCACCGTCGAAGCGAAGACCCCCGGCGTCGTAGTACAGCCGGGCATACCGAAGCGCATACACCGTGTGGACGGCAGCCCAGGACAGGGAGACGCTCAACACCGTGGCCACGTTGATCATCGCAGCCGCCACGAGCGACACGTCGTTCGCGTGAATGAGCGCCAGCGCCACCGCGACGAGGTTCATCACGCTCGCGGCGATCAGGACGAACTCGGTCGCCGCGTGCGAGAGGTCCTCGCTTCCCGCGACACGTTGGGTTGCCTGGGCGTCCAGCGCGCCCACGCTCGCCCAGACCCAAGCGACGTAGACGGCCAACGCCGCGTCCCACCCCGCGAGCACCGCGACCTCCCACGGCGCGAGGAAGGCGGCCGCCGTCGAAACCGTGATCCCCGCCCCCGCGCAGACGGCGAGGCGCGTGCTCGGCGCGGCGCGGAAGCGTTCTCGGGGCGCCGCCCTTGCGTCGTCGGGACTCGAGCGCTCCGGGTCAGGCACCACCCTCTTCCAGCGTCACCTCGATCGGCAGGAAGTCCCCGCCAGTGATGTCGACGTCGAGCACCTCGAGGTTCTCGTGCGCCGCCTCGACGATTTCGTTCGTGAACGCGTCGGGGTGGGCGGGCTCCGTCAACACCGTGGCGCCCTCGAGGTTCGGCGTGTTGAGCGCGATCTCCACCGTTCGATCCCAGGCTGCCTGATCGATGAAGCCGACGCCGTTCTCGGCCGGCCAGATGAGCCTATTGATCTCGTTCATCTGCCAGAGCTGGTGGCTCGCACCGAGCCGCGACCCCCGCGCGAGCACGATGTCTCGACACTCCTCGACGTTGTCGCGGCAGTACGCCCACCCCTGCAGTGACGCGGTGAGGAACCGCTCCGCGATGTCGCGGTACTCCTCGTCGCCGAGCCGCGTTCCATCGGCCCAGATCGCGTCCTGCAGCATGCCCACGCCGACCTCTTCGTACGAGATGACGTTGAAGTCATCCGGCTGGTACAGCTCGCCTGTGTCGGGGTTCACGGCCTCGAGCACCTGCGCGTACTCGTTGTAGGTCATCGCCTCGGCCGCGTCGATATCGCCCGACAGCAGCCCCGACATGTCGAAGTCCTGCTGGACGAGCTCCACGTCCGTCGCCGGGTCCAGGCCCTCCTCCGCAAGCGCGGCGAAGATCTCGTACTCGTTGCCGAATCCCCAGTTGCCGACCGTGCGGCCCTCGAAGTCGGCCGGCGAGGTGATCCCGTCCTCGGCGAACGAAACCTGTAGCGTCCCCGAGCGCTGGAAGACCTGCGCGATGTTCACGATGTCCGCGCCGGCCTCACGCGTCGCGAGCGCCTTCGGCACCCACGCGATCGCGAAGTCGACGGCCCCGTCCGCGAGCTGCTGCTGCGGCACGATGTCGACGCCGCCCTCGACGATCTCGACCGCGAGGCACTGGTCGGCGTAGAACCCCTGTTCGTCCGCCGCGAAGTAGCCGGCGAACTGCGCCTGGACGAACCACTGCAGCTGCAGACTGGTGTTGTCGACCGAGTCGCAGTCGCCCGTGTCGATTGCGGCGTCTCCGCCGTCGTCCCCACACGCCGCCCCGAGCAGTGCCAGCACGAGCAGGCCTGCCCCGAACGCGCGCAACCTTGGACCCCTCATGCACTCCTCCCCCTCTCGCTCAGCCGTGCATCATGCCCCATCACGCCAAGCTCTGCCGCGCCGGTCCGCCCGCCCGCGAGACCTACTCCGCCGACTGCGCTCGTCCCGGCGTCGCCGCGCGCTCGGCCACAACGGCCGTGAGGTAGAACGCCAGGCCGAGCAGGCACGCTCCGAGCACGTACCCCCAGGCAGTGGCGTTCTTCGAGATCGCGATGTTGCCGACGATCCGGCTACCCAGCCCGTTCTGCGACCCGCCGAAGTACTCGGAGACGAACGCCGTGATGACCGCCGCCGGGGCGGCGATCTTCAGCGCGGTGAACAGATACGGCACGGCGTTCGGCACACGGACCTTCCGTAGCACGGCCACATCGCTCGCGGCGTAGGACCGCATCAGCTCGACGTGCGTTCGATCCACCTGCGTCAGGCCCTTCGCCACGTTCACCAGCACGATGAAGTTCACGACGAGCGTGACCATCAACCGCCGGGGAACCTCGCTCGTCACCGAGAACATGTTGTTGAACAACGCGACGAGCACGAAGATCGGCACGGCATTGAGCGCGATGGCCAGCGGCGTGACCAGCTCGTTCAGCACACGGAACCGGCTCAGCACGAACGCAAGGGCGATACCGAGCACGGTCCCGATCACCAGGCCGACGAGCGCGTTGGAGCCTGAGACCTTCGTCGCCTCCCAGATGAGCGCGGCGTTCGCCTGGAACTCCCGCCAGATCGCGCTGGGCGGCGGCAGGAAGTACGGCTGGAGGTCGAGCACCTTTACAGTCGCCTCCCACAAGGCGACGAACGCGACGCCGAACGCGACCGGCGCCACCACCATCACCGCAACGGTGCGCGGCGAACGGTTCATCGATCCTCCATGCCCGCCGTCTGGGATGGGCCTGCCGCTTCTCTGCTCGAGGCCCGGTCCGTGCCGCGTAGGGCCTCACGCACCTCGGTGATCTTCTTGAAGAACCCGGGGTCCTCTCGCGTGTCGACGTCGCGACGAGGACCGAGGTCCACATCGATCACGTCGGTGATCCGGCCCGGACGGGGCGACATCACGACCACTCGCGTCGACAGGTACACCGCCTCCGGGATCGAGTGGGTGACGAACACGACGGTCGTCGACGTCTCACCGCAGATGCGGAGGAGCTCGGCCTGCATGTGCTCGCGCGTCATCTCGTCGAGCGCGCCGAACGGCTCGTCCATCAGCAGGAGCGGCGGGTGCGCAGCGAGCGCCCGAGCGATAGCCACTCGCTGCTGCATCCCTCCCGACAGCTGCCACGGCATGTGCTCGGCGAACTCGTCCAGCTTGACGAGATGCAGCATCTCGAGCGCGCGCTCCCGCCGTCGCGATCGGTCCCAGCCCTTCAGCTCCAGGGGAAGCTCGACGTTCTTCGTGACGTTTCGCCAGTCGAACAGGCCGGCCTGCTGGAACGCCATGCCGTAGTCCTGGTCGAGCCGAGCCTTCCGGGCGGGCTTGCCGTTCACGAGGATGTCGCCGCTCGTCGGTTCGAGCAGGTTCGCCATCAGCCGCAACGCCGTCGACTTTCCGCACCCCGACGGGCCGATCAACGAGACGAACTCGCCCGGCTCGATCGCCAGATCGACGTCGACGAGCGCGCGAACCTCGTTCGGCCGCCCCCGGTTGAACACCTTCGAGACGCCCCGAACGTCGACCGCGTCGGTCACTCCAGTTTTCACTCTGGCGCCTCCCGCGGGCGGTTCCGCATCAACACGACGTCGGCCACGCCGACGATCCCCGCCATGAACAACCCCAGTGCCGCCGCGCCGAACACCGCGGTGTACACCTTCGCCGGGTCGGCCGTCGCCTCGCGCGCGTACTCGATGATCAGCCGTCCGATCCCGCCGGCGAGCCCGGTCGACAGCTCGGCGACGACCACACCGACGACCGACGCCGTCGCGGCCAGCCGGAACGCCGGAACCATGTACGGCACCGCGGCGGGGAATCGCAGCTTGAACAACGTCTGGCGCCACGACGCCGCGTACGAGTTCATGAGCTCGACCGCCGTCGGCGGCGCCGACGTCAGTCCCTTCAGGGTTCCGACGGCCACGGGGAAGAATGCGAGGAACGCGCCCAACACCGCCGCCGACAGCCACCGCGGCCACTCGAACGCGCCGAGATGCAGCTTTCCGCCCCAACTCACGACGAGCGGCGCCAGCGCGATCAGCGGAACGGTCTGCGACACGACGAGGTACGGCAGCAGCCCGCGCTCGAACACCCTGAACCGCGCCATCAGCACGGCGAGCCCCAGGCCGACCGCTGCGCCGATGACGAACCCGGCGAACGACAGCCGGAACGTGAACCACGCGCCAGAAAGGATGGTCGTCAGGATCGTTCCGGGGAATCCGGCGCGTTCGGGTTCGCCGAACCTCGCCAGCATCTGCCACACGTGCGGCATCGCCTGGTCGTTCGCGCGAGGAAGGATCTTCCAGCCGAAGACCGTTCCGCCGTCCTGAGGACCGACCACCTTGTACAGCTCCCACAGGATCGCGACGAGCAGCAGGGCGAGCGCGAACATCCAAACGGCGCGCAACATGCGCAGGTAGCCGTCGCGCGCTCGTGGCGCCGAATCCGAGCGAGCCGGCCGCGCCGCTGCGGCCTCGCTCACGTCCTGGCGACGACGCCTTCGGCGATGGCCGGAAGAACCTTCTCGCCGTAGGCTTGCAGCGTCTCGTCCTTGGCGTCGTGCTGCAGGTAGAGCGCGAACTGATCGACGCCGAGCTTGCGGAGTTCCTCGAGCCGGCGCACGTGCTCCTCGACCGGACCGAGGATGCAGAACCGGTCGACGATCTCGTCCGGCACGAACTGCGTGTGCACGTTCCCCACCTGCCCGTGCTCGTTGTAGTCGTAGCCCTGCCGGCCCTTGATGTAGTCGGTCAACGCCCGAGGAACCTCTGAGCTGTCGCCGTACCGCGCCACGATGTCGGCCACGTGGTTGCCGACCATGCCGCCGAACCACCGGCACTGATCGCGCGCGTATCCAAGCTCGTCACCGACGTACGCCGGTGCGGCGACGCACATCGTGATCTCGTCGGGATCGCGCCCCGCCTCTTCGGCGGCGCGTCGAACGGACCCGATCGTCCACGCGGCGATGTCGGGGTCGGCGAGCTGCAGGATGAACCCGTCGCCCGCCTCACCGACCAGCTTCAGCGCCTTCGGCCCGTACCCGGCGATCCACACCTCGACGCGGCTCCTGCCCGCCCACGGGAACCGGATCGTCGAACCGCGATAGTCGACCGGGCGTCCGTTAGCCAACTCGCGGATCACGTGTACCGCGTGGCCAAGGGTCTCGAGCGTCGTTGGCTTGCCGTTCGTTACGCGCACGGCGGAATCTCCACGCCCGATGCCGATCACGGTCCGGTTGCCGAACATCTCGTTCAGCGTCGCGAACACGCTCGCCGTCACGGTCCAGTCGCGCGTGGCCGGGTTCGTCACCATCGGCCCGACCGTCACGTTGCGCGTGTTGGCCAGGATCTCCGTGTGGATCGGGTACGGCTCCTGCCACAGGATGTGGCTGTCGAACGTCCACACGTGGCTGAACCCGTACGTCTCGGCCTTCTTGGCCAGGTCGACCACGCGCGCGCTCGGTGGTGTCGTCTGGAGAACGACGCCGACGTCCATCGGCCTACCCCTTACCGCGCGACGATCGAGTCGTACGCGTCGGGCCGGCGGTCCCGGTAGAACGCCCACCGATCGCGAACCTCACGGATCTTGTTGAGGTCCAGGTCCCGGACGATCAGCTCCGGCTTGTAGGCGTCACCAACCTCGCCGACGAACTGCCCTTCGGGATCGACGAAGTAGCTCTGCCCGTAGAAGTCGTTCTCTCCGAGCGGCTCGATTCCGACCCGGTTGATGGCGCCGACGAAGTACATGTTCGCCACGGCGGCCGCGGGCTGCTCGAGCCGCCAGATGTACTCGGAGAGTCCCCGGTGCGTCGCCGACGGGTTGAACACGATCTCCGCGCCGTGCAGCCCGAGGATCCGCCAGCCCTCCGGGAAGTGACGGTCGTAGCAGATGTAGACGCCGACCTTGCCCACGGCGGTCTCGAACACGGGATATCCGCCGGTTCCCGGCGCGAAGTAGAACTTCTCCCAGAACCCTTTCACCTGCGGGATGTGCTGCTTGCGGTACTTGCCGAGGTAGGTGCCGTCGGCGTCGATCACCGCGGCGGTGTTGTGGTACAGCCCGGACTGCACGACTTCGTACATGGGCAGCACCATGACCATGCCGAGCTCTTTGGCCACGCTCTGGAACCGCTTCGTCGTCGGCCCGTCCGGGATCGGTTCGGTGTAGCTGTAGTACTGCGCGTCCTGGACCTGGCAGAAGTACGGACCGTAGAAGAGCTCCTGGAAGCACATGACCTGCGCTCCCTGGGCGGCGGCCTCGCGGGCGGCCTCCTCGTGCTTGTCCGTCATCGACTCCTGGTCGCCCGACCAGTCGGTCTGGAGCAGTGCGGCTTTGACGATCGTCATGGCGTTCCTCCTCGGCGATGGCCCGGCGTCCGCGGGCGCGACGTTCCAGGGATGCGCTGGTCCGATGGTACCGACCGCCCGCGAGGGACGCGACCCCCTGTTGGACGGACGGTTCACCGATCCGCTGGCCCGCCGCGTTTAGCGCCGTTCTTCGTCCTCGTCATCGCCGACACCGCGCGCTTGCTCGAGCGCGTCCGCCTCGGGACGATCCCCTACCGAGGGGTCATCGTCCACGCTCCGGCGTGTGGCGTCGGCGGCCTGTTCGAGCGCATCCGCTTCGGGCACCGTCGCGTCACTCGAGACGTCGTCTCGTGACTCCAGCGCTTCATCGGCTGCGTCCGCTTCGTCACGGTCGCGAGGCGTCTCGTTCATCGCCGTAGTCTGTCATCTCCGTGAGACAGCTGTGGATGACCGCGACGGGTTCGGTTCGCGCGATCGCCGCCGTCGATCGTGGGGTGGCCGACCGGGTGTTCGGGTCCGACGACGCGGTCGCGCTCGGCGGATGGCCCGGCGCGACGCACGGGCGCGCGTGGGCCAGCTACGAGGCATTCGCGGAGGATGTTCAGAGCGGCGCGATCCCCGATGACGTCACACTCGTCATGTACGACCCGGAGGCGTGGGACAAGACACCGCTCCACGAACGGCTCCACCCGGTTCGGTACATCGAGGCGTTCTGCGCACTCGCACGCGCGAACGGATTCTCCGTCGCTGTCACCCCGCATCCGAACCTCGTGGCCGTACCCGGTAGCCGTCATGTCCAGGAGCCGGGCGAGTCGCGCGAGGACGCGTACCTGCGCTCGGGCATCGTCGAGGTGTGCGCCAAGAACGCGGACGTCTACGAGACTCAGGCCCAGCGGCTCCAGAACGAGCCGGCCGTGTATCGCGCGTTCGTCTTGGAGACCGCCCTACTCGCACGGTCCGTGAACTCGAACGTGCGCGTGCTGTCAGGCCTGTCGACGCATCCGGGCTATCCGGCCAACGCCGAGATGCTCGTGGCCGCATGGAGCAGCGTCCGCGACGTCGTGGACGGCCATTACCTCTCGCTGGCCAAGCGCCGGTTGGTGGACGTAGCCGCGTCCTTCCTGTCGCGAATCGCCACGACGCCCGAGCTCGAGCGACTCGACGCGACCGCCGCGGGGTAGAGCCTCAGCGTGAACGGAGCACCAACGCTCCCGGTTCAGGAGCGCGCCGCGAACGCGCTTCGACGCGTCCTCGCAGTCGCGGCTCGCGTCCTCAGAGGACTGTCGTCGCTCGCGACTGTCGCGGCGATCTCGGTGACGGCTGCGTGGGGCGTTGGCCTCGCGGATGCCCCGCCCGAGGACGCGAACGAATGGATCGCGCGCATCGTCATCCTCGCGATCGCGCTCATCCCGGCCGGAGTACTCGTCCTGTTCGTGGCCGGAGTGGGACAGCTGCGCGAGCTTCCGAAGCGAGCTCGAACGCTCCCGGCGGACGTTCGCACTCGGGCCGCGCATCTCCGCGACCCCTCGACGCGGAGACGGGGTCCGATCGCAACGCTCGCCGCGCTTTTCGGCCTGGCCAAGGTGGTGTTCGGATCCCGCGAGGTGCTCTCACCGTACGCGGCGATCTCAGCCGTGCTCCGTCCGGCCATCCTCGTGGCCGCCCTGGTTGCGGCTTTGGCGGCGGTGGTGGAGATCCCGGCCGCAGTGCTCGTCATCCTGGTGCTACTCGCGTAGCCCGCGCGTCAGTTCTTGTTCCGCCACTTCATCACGGTGACGGTGATCCTCGTCCCGTCCGGCACGCGAGATCCGGCTGGGTCCGACTGGTCACCGACGAGATTCTTGAACTCAGGGTCGTTAGTCCATTCTTTGACCACGCGCACGACGAACCCCGCCGCTTCGAGGCGGGCCGTCGCGTCGGTCTCGCGGAGCCCAACGACGTCGGGAACCCGCACGCCTTCGGGGGTCGGCGACGGCTCTGGCTTGGGATCCGGCTTGGGATCCGGCTTCGGGTCCGGCTCGGGGTCCGGCTGCGGTTGCGGTTCGGGCTGCGGGGACGGTGCCACCGGTTCATTTACCTGTCCGCCACCGCCTCCGCCTGCGCCGCCTCCGCCTGCGCCGCCTCCGCCGGCGCCGCCGCCACCTTCGCCCTTGTCACCTGAGCCCTTTCCATCTCGGTCACGATCGCCGTCGTGGCCTTCATCGGTGACGTTTTCGTTCCTGACTTCACCCGACCCGCCGATATCCCTTGTGTCCTCCCCCTGCGTGCGGACGACGTCGGTGACCGGGCGCACCGCGGGAGCGGCCGCAGGGGCGATCAATCCAACAGCGACAACGCCGGCGGCAACGGACGCGGTGACGGCCTGCGCACCGGAGGACGTCACGACCCTGCCCAGCGTGGGGAGCCGGGCGAGGAACGGAAGGTGCACGAGGAGCGAGGCCGGACCGGTGGCCCACAGCAAGCGCGGAAGCGAGATCGACAGGAAGGCCCGAACGACCACCGGGTCGAACTGCTTGCCTGCGGCCCACACCAGCTCCTCACGTGCGGCTCGTGCCGACAGCGGCTTCTTGTACGACCGCGCCGACGTCATGGTGTCGTACACGTCGGTAACCGCGACGATCCGCGCGCCGATATGGATCTGCTCTCCCGCGAGCCCGGCCGGGTACCCGGTGCCGTTGTAACGCTCGTGGTGGTGCGCGATCGCGTCGGCCCACGTCCCGAGCCAGCCGGCGAGGGGTTCGATCATCCGAACGCCCTCGACCGGGTGCTTCTTGATCTGGTCCCACTCTCCGTCGGTAAGCGGTTCCTTCTTGTTGAGGATCGCGGCGTCGACCGAGAGCTTGCCGATGTCGTGCAAGAGCGCGGCCCACCGCAGCTTGTATCGATCGATCTCATGGAGCTCGAGCTCTTCCGCGAGCATGTCCGTGTACACGCGAACCCGTTCTGCGTGACCTCGCGTCGCACTGTCGTGCGCCCCGAGCGCTGTGACGAGGGTCAGGATGGCCTCCGCAACACCGCTGGCATCGCCTGCCTCGCTCTCCGTCAGTTCCTCGAGCTGCCGAACGCTGCCGGCCCGTCGCGCGAGCTTGAACCGGGACGGCGCCCTGCCCGGGAACAGCATTGCCAGCTTCAGGAGCGTGGCGAGTGGGATGAGCCGTCGAGCGGCATTCTCCGCGACGATCGCCACGACGATGCCGAGCACCAGCAGCCCGATCCAAGCGGCAACGGTTCTCTCGGTCGCATCGGGCAACAGCGCGCGGACGAGGAGCGTCGCCGCAAACGCGCACGCCAGCGGGAACAGGAAGATGCCAACACGCAGGAGCCAGCTCAGGCCGGGGCGAGCGGCCCACTTCCGGTCGGCGGCCGTGGGGGCGGCTTCCTTGCTCCGTTCGAGCCTTCTCTTCGGTGCGGCGTTCTGGTCGGCGTTGGGCAGCGCGGATCCACCTCGCTCAAAAATTCGAGTCCGTAGTGCGGTATCGGCTCATTCGGCTCGGCCGTTGAGCCCAGTCGGCGTCGGCCACGACCACGTGGTGGGGATGACGAACGGGGTAGGTTCTGTTCGGAGGATCGATGGCGAGACTTGAACCCGGAGACACCGCCCCGCCGTTCGAGCTGGCCGACCAGCACGAGAGGCGGGTCAGCCTGGCCGACCTGCGCGGCCGCAAGGTGCTCGTCTACTTCTATCCCGAGGCGGACACGCCGGGGTGCACCACCCAGTCCTGCTCGCTCCGCGACCACAGGCAGGACCTCGCCGGCATCGGGACGGAGGTCATCGGGATCTCGCCGGACATGCCCGACAAGCAGCTGGCGTTCGACCGGAAGTACGGGCTTGGGTTTCCACTGCTTTCCGATCCCCGCCACGAGGTGGCCGAGGCGTGGGGCGCGTGGGGCGAGAAGAAACGCGGGAGCATCGGCATCATCCGGTCCTCGTTCCTCGTCGACGAGGAGGGACGGATCGAGCGGGCGTGGTACGCGGTCACGCCGCAGGACACCGTTCCGAACGCGCTCGCCGCGCTCAGCGCGTAGCCGCCTAGAGCAGGCTGCTCTGACCGCGCGCGACGCGGCGGCGGCGCGGCGCAACGTCCGGCGCCGGATGCTCCACGAGGGCGACCACGCGGTCGGCCATGAACCGACCGGTGCGGACCGGCGTTCCGTTCCGCGTCACCTCGGAGACCTCGATGACGCCGCGAGACGTGGTGATCTCGACGCGACGGCCGGCCTTCGTCGCCTCGATGTCGTACTTCACGACACCCGCGCCCGAGTCGACGACGACCTCCACCCGATCGCCCCGCATGGCACGCAACCCTAGTGCTTCCCACCGACGCGAGCTGTCTCACGCAAGGAATGCCGACAGGCGCTCGGCCTCCTCATCCAGATCCTGCTTCGCCTGTCGCGGGAGCTTCTCGAACGGTTCGAGCTCGACCCGGCCGCCCTCGTACGTCCACGCCCCGGCGACCCGGCCGTCGACGAGGAACGTGGATATCGACTGCGGGATCTTGACGTGGAAGACCCGGGATCGATGGCGCTCGGGCAGGATCTGGGTTCGACGGGCGTGAACGAGGAGCGCCGCCTCCCACGGCCCCAGGAACCTCGGCGGCACCTCCGTTTCGGGATCGGGCAGGGGCGCACGCTGGGCGTCGAGCAGCTCACCGCCCTGCTCGTCGCGGAAGCGCCGAAGGCTCAGGCGTTCGAACGATGACGCGAGCGCCTTCGCCGACAGACCGGTGAAGCTCTGCACGTCTTTGCGCGACGCGGGGCCGAACGCGCCGAGATACCGGCGCACGAGGTGATCGATCGCGTCGCGCTCCGAAACCGGCGACGACCGGCCGAGCCAGTGGTCGGCGAGCGCGAATACGTCGGCGCGCCGGCGTTCCCAGGTGCCGGACGGAGGCGCCCGCACGAGGTCGACCCACATCTGCACGCCGTTCCACGTCGTGGTGTCGACGCCGAGGTGCGCAATGAGCTCCTCGCGACGCCGTGGCCCGTCGGCGAGGAGCGCTCGCAGGCGCCCCGCCACAGCCTGAAGGTTGTGAGGCTGATCGCGACGTCGCGTCGCCGAGAGCCACCACTCGCGGCGCGTCCCCCGCACGGCCTCGACGAACAGTGGATAGTCGCGGGCCGAGACGATGTGGATGGTCGCCCGCATGAGCGTTCCCTGCACGACGGTACGTCGTTCGAGGGCCCGGGTGAGGTCGTCGCGGCGGAACCGGTCGAGCCGTGACCACAGACCGATGTACGCCGTCGGCGCGTACTGCGTCTGAAGTCCGCCGACGCGCTCGACCGCCGTGGCGAGCGGCACGCGTCGACGCTCGAGCAGGAGCTGACGCGCGAGCAGCGCGCGATTCAGCTGACGTTCGGTGAGGGTCCGCTCGGCGATCGGCGGAGTCTAGCGATGACGCCGCCGGTGAGCTGTTCTCGCCTAGGGTTCGCCCGTGATCACCGCCTTCTCGCCGTAACCGGCGTGGTCTGACCGAGGCGAGCCACCCGCTGTCCGTCATGTCTCCGTGTCACACTGAAAACCGATGCCAGAGCTATTTGTTGGGCGGCGAGGCGAGGACCACATCGAAATCCGGGTCCTGCGACGGAGTCGCCCGCAGGCTAATGACTACTGGGATGGCAACTGGGTGGAAAGCGAGATCCGGATTGACATCAAGCCATGGCGAGCGACGTACGCGGCGCAGCTTCGCACTGAAGAATTCTCACAATTCCATGACCAGCTCCGCGAGATGTACGAAGGGGAGAGGAAGGAAGCATCCTTCGAGCCGATGGAGCCGTGGATCGGCCTCACCTTGGAGCTGGACGCGCTTGGCCACATAACGATCAAGGGCGATGCCGGTCCGGAGGGCTTCGGCAAGGTTTTCGGCAAGGTTCGCCTCAACTTCCACCTGACCGATGCCATGGACCGGACCGACCTTCCACCGCTCATCGATGATCTCGACAAGCTGTCGCGCGAGTACCCGACGAAGGGTGCCCCAACAGGCTAGGTCACGGTCGTACGCTGCTGTCGTTGAGCGTTTACTGCTCGACGTGTCGAGGCGTTCGTTATGTACCGAGCATCATGGCTCGCCCGGACGACGCCTGACTACAGCACCGCTAGGGTTGACGGATGGATGGCGAATCCCTGCTCGCGTTCGTTCGATATCACGCCTGGGCGAACGATCGAATCCTGACGACCGCCGCGGATCTCTCCGACGACGAACTCCGAAAGGACGGTGTGCTCGACCACGGGAGCGCGTTCCAGACGATCCGGCACCTCGTCGACGTCGACTGGAGCTGGCGCGAGTTCTGCATCGGCAACGACGTGGGCGAGACGTACGTGTGGGAATACGGGTTCACGCTCGAGGACCTCAGCGCCCTGCACGCGTTCTGCCTCGAGGAGGACGTGCGGCTCCGCGCCTTCGTCGAGTCGCTCGACGACCAAGCGCTCGCCGAGCCGTGGGGCACTGATGCCCACTTCACGAGACCGCGATGGCTTGTGGTCGCCCACATCGTGAGTCACGGCACGCAGCACCGGAGCGAACTCGCTCGGTACTTCACCGAATGCGGGCACTCCCCAGGCGATCTCGACAACCTCCTCGGCGCGTTCGAGCTCCCCTGGCCAGCCGCCGATACGCTGCGCGCGTGACCCACCGCGTTCTCTTGGATGTGTCGAGCCTGATGTACCGCGCGTATTTCGCGATGGGCGAGGCGATCAAGACCCCGGGCGGACGCCCGTCGGGCGCGCTCCACGGCTACCTCGACATGGTGACGAGCCTGCTCCTGTCGCGGCGACCCGACGAGGTCGTCCACGCGTACGACCACGAGTGGCGTCCGTCCGCGCGAACGGACCTGTACGCCGGGTACAAGTCGCAACGCCAGGCGGACCCGGAGGGCCTGCCCGATCAGTTCACGATGCTCCGCCAGGTGCTCGACCTCGCGGGGATGCCGCAGGCGCAGACGCAGGGGTGGGAGGCCGAGGACGCCATCGGTGCCCTCTGCGTGCAGGCGGCGCCGAACGATCGGAACGAGATCGTCAGCGGCGACCGCGACCTCATCCAGCTGGTTCGCGATCCGGCGGTGAAGCTGCTCCTCACCGTTCGCGGGGTGTCGGAGCTCGCCGAGCTCGACGAGGCCGGCGTGCTCGAACGCATGGGTGTCCCGGCCAACCGCTACGCGGAGTTCGCCATCTTGCGCGGGGATCCGAGCGACTCGCTCCCCGGGGTTCGTGGCGTCGGCGCGAAGACGGCTCAGGCGCTGATCGAGTCGTATGCGTCGCTCGACGACCTCGTCGCCGACTCTGCGTCGGAACATCCGCGCGCCGGGCCTCTGAAGGGAAAGCCCGCGCTCCGAGCGAGGATCCGTGAATCGGCCGACTACATCGCGACCATGCGGCGGATCGTTCCGGTGAACGCAACCGCGCCGCTCGACCGGTGGCAGGGCGAGCGAGACGACGAGTCGCTCACCGAGCTCGCCGAAGAGCTGGCCATCCGGGGGCCCGTCCAACGGCTTCGAGCCGCGATGGACGCGGCATCACGCACCCGCGCAGCGACGTAGCGCCGTTCGAAGCCGTCGAGGACTCGGCGCCCCCGTCAGTCGATCCGGCTGATCGATGCAGCACGGTAACGAGGCGGGGGCTGTTCGGTTTCACTCCTGCAGGTGAGGTAGTGCCGGTCTGCCTCGTCGATATCGAGCACGATCTCGAACCGGCCGCGTGGTGTTCGGAACGAAGCCTCGAGCGTCGAGGTGAAACGGCTCGCTCGTTCGAACACCACGTCGTCGAGACCCACGAGACGTTCCCTCGTCCGGAGTTGGAGCTCCGCCGCTTGCACCGCCATCGGGTAACACGAACGCCCCCGAAGGCGATCTAGGTCGAGTCGTCCGCCTGTGTACTCCGTCACCACGTGGTCGGCGTCGGCCGGTGCAACCCGACCGAAGTAGAGGCCGTGGGGGAACGCGATCAGGTTGCCGGCAAACCGGTCGCCACCGAAGTGACTGCTCTCCCACGTCTGCCGGGGGTACGTCGCCGCGAGCGCGGAGGCGAGTGGCCGGCCGCGTTCGGCACAGCACCGGTCGTGCCGACCGTGGGTGCACACGAGGAACACCGGGTCTTCGTGCGCGTCGAGTCCGACGGACGAACCGCGGCCGAGCGCTTCGATGTCGAGCTCCAGCGCGTCGGTCAGGCGCTCGAGCGATGTCGTCTCGATCCACGGTGGTTCGGGCCCGGAGCGGATCGCGAAACACCTCACACCGCCTCGATCCCCAGCGGGTGCAGCGCGCCGAATGAGGAGCGGGCGAACGAGGGCTGCTTCACACCGGGCGCTGACCTCGGCGGCGAACCCTGCCGGGAGGCGGGCATCGACGAAGGCGTCTTCGCCCCAGGGCCCGGCATGCTCCAGGAGCAGCCACGAACGGACGACCGACGCTGTCCCGGTCATGGGTTCGCCACGCATCTGGCTCTCTTGGCAGCAGCGCTCCGCTCGTAGGGCCACGGCGCTGAGCGTACGGGCTGTGCTGGCGAGACCGTTTCGAGCTCGGTGCGCCCGCCAGCGGTACGCGCATAACCTTCAGCCAGGCGAACTAGCGAACGATCGTCAGCAAGCCCTCCCGGACCAGCCGCCGGGTCAGAACGGCTCGGCTGTCCGCATCGTTCACCGCGTCGGCGAGGTCGTGAACACGAAACTGGTCGGCGGCCGCGATCCGGCGCATGGCCGGCTCCACCCAAAACGGCATCTCGAGGCGGCGATCGCCGAGGAGCACCTCGAGGCGGTCGCCGCGGGCACGCAGCTCACACACGGAACCGCGCCTGCGTTCGACCAGCGTCTCATCTCCGATCTCGTCGAGCTCGAGGACATCGGTGAGCGCGCCGCGGAGGAGCGAAGCGCGGGTGGAGAGGAAGTCCGACGCGTGGGTATCGGCGAGCTCGCGCGCCGACAGGCGTCCGAGCTCGCCGCGTGCGACTCCGAGCTTGTCCTCCAAAGCGCGCTCCACGGATTCGGGATCGCGATGCCATCCGAGCGGGAGCGGCTCGTCGAATGCAGCATCGCGCTCGACGACGCGCCACCCCCGCGTCACCACGTCGCGCCACGTCCCAACGTGAACGCCGACCGTCAGGTGGCCCGACACGGCCTCCTGCGTGGACGCCGCGTGCGGCGTTCCCTTCGGCATATAGATGGAGTCGCCCGGTTCGATCGTCGCGCTCACGGGGTCGCGCGTCGGCTCACCAGGCGCGGCATGTAGCTCCCACGCCTTCTTCCCGAACGCCTGCAGCACGAACACGTCGTGCGGGTCCTCGTGCAGCTCGAGACCCTGCGCTCCCGGCGGCGTGACATAGGCGTTCACCTGACATGCATGCCCCAGCTCGAGCTCCAGATCGCGGGTGAACAGCGAGACCGGTTCCCAGTACCGATGCAGGCCCTGCAAGACGATCGTCGCGCCCGCCCGGAAGAGCTCGAACACGCGCATGGGATCGGCCATCCCGCTCACCGGCTTCGAGCCAGTCGTGCCGGAGCGCGTGTACGACGACTCCGGGATCTGCTCGCCGGCCTTCACCAGCCGAAACGACGGCGTCCGCAGCGACGTCGTCGAAAGGATGCGATCGACGTCGTCCAGGCTCAGCAGTCCCGCGAACGCGTTCGGCCCGGCGCTCCGATGAACGAGCACGCTCCGCCCCCACGTTCGCTCCCTGAACGCGGAGACGTCACCGGTGCAGAGCTCGAGCGCGGACGTGGCGCCCGTGCGCTCGAGCTCGATGACGGACGTCACGAACGCTGGTCGGTTCCGTCCGTGTCCCGGCTGTCGGTGCCGTCGGTGTCGCGTGTGTCGGTGCCGTCGGCGTCCTTCATGTCCTTCGAGTCGGTGTCCTGGGAGTCCTGCCCGTCCTGGTCGCGCGCGTCGCCGTCGCGCATGTCCGTGGCGTCGCCGTCCTTTCCGTCGCGGCTGTCGGTCCCGTCGGCGTCTTGCGGCCGCTCCGTGCTGGCCGACCCCACGGGCGGCGAGATGGTCTGGATGTCGTCGTCGGACAAGGTTCGGTCGGTCGTCGGTTCGTCCACGTCGGCCTCCTCACTCAGGGACCCATCGATGCTATGCCGAATCGGGCATCGACGCGCCGGACGGTTCCACAGGCGCGAGGCGGGTACGACCTCCGATGGAGGTGGTGGCATGGCGACCAGGAAGCAGACTCAGGCGGCGAGGCGCAACATCCGCAAGGCGAGCTCGGCGGCGAAGCGGAAACGGACCATCGCGAAGCTGCCCAAGGCGACCCGGCGAGACCTCGGCCGGCAGGCCGCGGCATCACGACGACGCGGCGGAAAGGCCGGACGCTCGCTCGAGGATCGCAACCGGACACAGCTCTACGACGTCGCGAAGCGCAAGGGCATCCCCGGTCGCTCCAAGATGGGCAAGTGGGAGCTGATCGAGGCGATCCGCAAGGCCAGCTGATCGCCGGCGCAAGCAGGAGCCCGCCCGGGCGAACCGGGCGGGCTTCCCCGCCCTACGACCCCCTATCGGATCTGGCCGCGGATCTCGCCGGGCTGGAACAGCACCGTGTGCACGTTCGCATAGGCGGCGCCGACGCGCAGCGCCGCTACGAGCTCGTCGAACTCACCCGAAGCGATGCCCTGGCCCGCCGGACCGATCACGTCATCCGGTTCGATCGTCCCCGTGACGGTACCGCCCGCTCCAGGGCAATCGGGCACGCCCGGCAGGGCGTTCTCGGTCGAATCGCAGAGGAACGCGATGACCCCGCCGGCGATCGCGGGCTCACCGAGATGGATGTGTGCGAACAGCGCCGGACCGGTGAGGTCCGAGTAGCTCAGACGGTACGACAGCGATTCACCGGCCACGGCGAGATCGGCACGAAACGAGCCCGTACCTGGGACCGACAGCGTGAGCGGCGCCTCCTGGTAGCCGTCGAGCATGGCCATGAACACCCTGCCGCCGCCGGCTGAGGCCTGCAGGCTTCCGACCGACGCCACCACGAGCAACGCGAGCACCGCGATCGCGACGCGTAGACGCATCGAACTCCCCCTCTCTGATCCGGTTGCGGCCGCGACGCGGCCTCGCGGGTACTACGGACGGCCGTTGAGGGGGGTTTGGCGGTTCGAAAACCACGCTCAGCCGAGGAGGTCGCGACCCATGGCCAGTCTGTACTCCTCGTTGAACCAGTAGAGGAATCGATCCTGGCGCGGATATACGCCTGCCGTGAACGCACGCGAGCCGACCCCGGTCTGAGCGCGCTCGCAGACGTCCCAGTCCTGCTTTGAGATGAGGTCCCAGAACTCGACGACCGGCTCGGGCTTGAACACGGTCGGATCGGCAATCACCTCGGGTCGGAACAGGTATTCCGAGACGACCTGCGTGTGGCGTGGACCTTTCGGGAACGCGATGTAATACATCCCACAGTCCGGGTGCAGGTTCAGCATCAGGTTTGGGAACTCGTACGACCCGTAGTACATCGTGTAGTCGACGGGATCGAGGCCCGGGAGCTTCGGGAGCTCGGATGTACCGGAGATCGTGAAGCTCGTCGCGCCGTCGCGCATCGCGTTGCCGTCGTCGCGCGTCTCCTCGTCCCATACCTCTCCGAACCGGAACAGCGGAACGACCTGCACGAGCTCGGGATGGATGCTCGGGCAGTGCAGGCACTCGTTGTAGTTCTCGACGACGATCTTCCAGTTGGCGTTCACCTCGTAGACGATGCGGACGCCGATCCGCAGGTCTTGCATCTTGAACCGTTCGAACACGGTGATCGTCTCGGCGCCGTCCGTGAGGGCCTCCATCAGCGGACGAGGCTCCGGTGACAGGTTGGCGAACAGGAACCCCGCGTACTCGTCGATCGTGACCGGGTGCAGCGGGTAGTTTGACCGATCGAACAGCTCGTCTTCCTTGACGTTCGGCGTGCCGATCAGCCGCCCGTCGAGATCGTAGGTCCACGCGTGGTAGGGGCAGCGGAACGCCTTGCGTGCATTCCCCGTGGCGTTGTCGTCGAGGAACTTGGTTCCGCGGTGCGCGCAGACGTTGTAGAAGCCACGGAGGGCGGAGTCCTGGTTGCGAACGACGAAGATCGACTCGCCGGCAAGGTCCTTCACCACGAAGTCGCCGGGGTTCGCGACCTCCTCGCTCCGGCCGATCGTGACCCAGTCGGCCCACCAGATCTTGTCCCGCTCCTCGTCGTAGACCTCCTGACTCGTGTACTCGTGCCCCGCCAGCGTCGGACGAGGTCGCCAGTCGCGTTCGTCGTAGCGGAGGCGATCGGCGCGGCGGTCGGTCTGCATCTCGGGCTCCTCAGGTCCACACTCCGGCCGTTTGAACGGCCATTCAAACACCCCGCCCAGCATACGACGGCGCGGCCGCGCTGAGAAGCCCGAGGTCGCGAACCCGGGAGCGGTTCGGCGCGCAAGGCGCCGGGTAGGTACGCGTTCGTGGCCGATCCAGCGTCTCGCTCGGACGGGGCCAAAGCGGCCCGGGAGACCGCTGCCCCGCTGGTCCCGGAGAACCCAACGATCCCCAAGCTCCAGCAGGCCGCGGCGCCGTGCACCGCGTGCGAGCTGCATCTGCTCGGCACACAGACGGTCTTCGGCGAGGGGCCGGAGAAGGCCCGCGTGATGCTCGTCGGGGAGCAGCCCGGCGACCGAGAGGACGTCGAAGGGCACCCCTTCGTCGGTCCGGCGGGCAAGCTCCTGGACCGCGCGCTGGAGGACGCGGAGATCGAGCGCGACGACGTCTACGTCACGAACGTCGTGAAGCACTTCCGGTGGGAGGCGCGCGGCAAGCGTCGGCTTCATCGAAAGCCGGCCATGGCGCACATCACGGCGTGCCGCCCCTGGCTCGACGCGGAACTGGCCGTGGTCAACCCGGAGGTCCTCGTGTGCCTCGGTGCGACCGCGGCGCAGGCCATCGCCGGCAAGTCATTCAAGGTGACCGAGCGTCGCGGCGAGTTCGTCGACGTGGAAGGGATCGACGCTCTCGTGACTGCGACCGTTCACCCGAGCTCGATCCTCCGAGCGGACGACGCGAACAGGGACGCCGAGATGACCGCGTTCGTCCGCGATCTGACCACCGTTCGTCGCTCGCTCGACGGCTGAAGAGATGTCGCCGCCGATCGAGCCGATGCTTGCTCGACTCGTCCGCGAGCTGCCCCACGCGGAGGGACATCGTTACGAGCCGAAGTGGGACGGGTTCCGCGCGCTCGTCGTACGCGACGGCGACGACGTCGAGCTGTGGAGCCGTCATGCGCGGCCGCTCGCCCGCTACTTCCCCGAGCTCGTCGAGGCGTTCGGGTCAATGGAGCCTGACCGGCTGATCGTCGACGGGGAGATCCTCGTCCGCGACAAGGACGGGGCGTTCGACTTCGCCGCGCTGCTCTCGCGACTGCATCCCGCTGCGTCCCGCGTCCAACGATTGCGGAGCGAGACGCCCGCATCGTTCGTTGCGTTCGACGTGATTCAGATCGCCGAGGACGACCTCCGCGACGAACGGTTCGACGAGCGGCGTCGACGTCTCGAGTCGCTGCTCGAAGATCCGCCCGACTCGGTCGCGCTCACGCCGATCACGGACGACCCCGATCTCGCCGAGCGCTGGCTGGACGGGTACGCCGGCGGTGGCGTCGACGGCGTGGTCGCGAAGCACCGAGATCTTCGCTACGTGCCGGGCGAACGCGCCATGCTGAAGGTCAAACGCGAGCACACCGCGGAGTGCGTCGTCGCGGGCTACCGTTGGCTCGAGAGCCGGCCCGCGATCGGGTCGCTCCTGCTGGGCCTGTTCGACGAGGAGGGCCACCTCCGCCACGTCGGCGTCGTCAGCTCGTTCACCGACGCCTCGCGACGAGCGTTCCTCGACGAGCTGTCGCCGCTCGCCGTCCCGCTCCCGGAGCACCCCTGGGCGGAGGGGTTCCTGATCGAACCGAGTCCGCTCGGCCGGCTGAAAGGGACAGCCGGGCGATGGACGCCCGACATGGCGCACGACTGGGTCCCCATCCGGCTCGATCGCGTCGCAGAGGTCGCGTACGACAGGTTCGACCGTGACCGCTTCCGACATCCGGCGCGCTTCCTCAGGTGGCGTCCCGATCGCGATCCGCGTTCCTGCACGTTCGACCAGCTCGAGGTGGACCACCGCTCGCCGGCCCTCCTCGTCGCCGCCGGCCGGGGAGTGCACGGGTAGAACATGGGCGTGACGATCAAGGTGCGGCCCCCGCCGAGAAAGACGTGACGGCGCGCGACGCGACGCGCATAGACGTCGGCGGCACGACCGTCCGGATCACGACGCCCGAACGCATCCTGTACCCACGCGGCCGGTTCACGAAGGGCCAGATGCTCACGTACTACTACGAGGTCTCGGCCGCGCTGCTCCGCCACATCGCCGAGCGTCCACTGACGCTTCGACGATTCCCCGAGGGCGTCGAGGGCAACACCTGGTACCAAACGCGGTGCGGTTCGAACCGCCCCGAGTTCGTGGACACGTCCGTCCTCACCGTTCCTGGAGGCGAGCCCCAGGACTACTGCGTTGTGAACGATCTCGCGGGGCTGCTGTGGGCCGCGAACCTCTCGGCGATCGAGCTCCATCCACTGTTGATGCGCACGAACGACGTCGACACCCCGACGATGATGATGTTCGACCTCGACCCCGGTGGAGGTGCCGGCCTGATCGAGTGCAGTCGCGTCGCGCTCCTGCTCCACGAAGCCCTCGCGGGCGTCGGCCTGCGCTCGTTCGTGAAGACGTCCGGCTCGCTCGGGCTCCATGTTGCCGTCCCTCTGAATATGCGGGCGACGTTCGGGGAGACCAAGTCGTTCGCGCGGGTCGTTGCGAAGGCGCTCGCCGTGTCCACTCCGACCCTCGTCGTCGATCGCCAGGCGAAGGGCGTGCGCGCGGGCAAGGTGCTCGTCGACTGGCTCCAGAACGATTGGCGGCGCTCGACCGTCGCGCCGTACTCGCTTCGAGCCGGTCCATTCCCGACCGTGTCGATGCCGCTCGACTGGGGTGAGATCCACGCAGCCGTCGAGAAGCGTTCCGAACGTGACCTGTGGTTCGGGCCGAGGCGAGCCCTCGAACGGCTCGATCGGGACGGCGACCCGTTCGCCGACGTACAGACGCTCCGGCAGCAGCTGCCGGCGGGCTGACGCGCACGCTCGATTGCGTCGCGTCGCCGGTGGGTATCTGCCCGACAGGAGGTGACGTCATGCCACAGAAGAAGCACGGCAACGTCAAGAACTCCAAACAGTACGAAGGGCTCCGCGAGAAGGGCATGTCGAAGGAGCGCGCGGCGAGGATCGCCAACTCTCCGGGAGCATCGAAGCGCGGCGGGAAGAAGGCCGCCGCGAAACGCCGGAAGAAGTCGTAGCGGCGGTTCGATCCATACGCAGCCGATAGGCTCGGGCGAATGCTGAAGGCGGCCGTCCGGGCGGTCGGACACGCGATCGCGCTCCTCGCGACCGTCGCCACCGCGTGCACGTCGCCGTCGCCGCGACAGGTCGACGAACCGACGACGGTTCCGGTGGCACCGAGCGGCTCGCTGGCGGCGCCGCCGGTCCACGAGCTCTCGATGACGCTTCGTGAGGTGGACGCGCACGGCGTGGAAGGGAGGATCCGCCGAAGCGACCTAGCGGAACCGACGCGCGCGGTCCGCCGGACGATTTCCGAGCTCTACACGATCGGCTTCGTCGATCCTGTGCGGTGGCAGGACGGCGAGTTCCCCTCGCTCTTCCGTCTGTTCGCCGGGCCCGTTCGGGATCAGGCGAGCCGCGACATCGCGGATCTGACGCTCGGTCCTGTCGCGCGCGACGTCGATGCACTGCAGCCGAGGCGCGCGCTCCTGGACGTTCGGTTCCTGGCGGACGGGCAGAAGCGTCCGCTCTTCGCCGTCGCGGATGCGCGGTTCGCCGGCATCGCCCAGGCGGGCGAGAAGCGTGCCCCAGTGACGCACGAGGGCGAGTACGTCCTCCGCCGCGTGAACGGCGAGTGGCGAATCGTGTCGTACGACGTGCATGGCCACGTGCCGAACGTCCTCGAGGGCGGCCCGAGGGACGCCGCAATCGCGCCGGGCCTTCCCTCGAACGAGCCGTTGTTCGTGCTCGTGATCGGAAGCGACGCGCGACCAGGCCAGTCGGTCACCGGCACGCGCGCGGACTCGATCCACATCGTCGGCGTGAACCCGCGCCACGGTCGCGTGTCGATCGTGGGGATCCCGCGCGACTCGTGGGTGTCGATCCCCGGCTACGGCTCCGACAAGATCAACGCCGCCCTCGTCCTGGGCGGTCCGGGGCTGCTCGTCGACACCGTCGAGCGCCTGAGCGGGATCCGGATCGACGCCTACCTTCTGACTGGCTTCCAGGGGTTCGAACGCATGGTCAAGGCCGTCGGCGGGATCGACATGAAGATCCAGTATCCGATCAGCGACGTCTATGCGAACGCGCACTTCCGTCGCGGTCCGGAGCACCTCTCGGGGCGCGAAGCGCTGGCCTTCGCCCGCGTCCGCCACGACCTGCCGAACGGCGACTTCGGCCGATCGTTCAACCAGGGGCGTCTGATGATCGCCGCGCTCGCGACGCTCCGGCGCGAGGTTGCCGAGGGCTCGGCCGCGGTCGTTCCGTGGGCGCTCGCCGCCGCCCGGAACGTGGTCACCGATCTGTCGCTCACCGAGATGTTCGAGCTCCTCGTCGCGGCGCCCGCATTCCAGCCCCGGCGCGTGCGGAACGCCGTCGCCGGTGGACATGGCGGGTCGATCGCCGGGAAGAGCGTGGTCGTCCTCGATAGTCGCGCACAGGCGATATTTCGAGACCTCGGACGCGACGGGATGCTCGGCGGCTGACACTTGCGCATCGGCGTCCAGCTCCCAGAGGTCGAACGGGACGTTCCCTGGACCGAGTACGTGGCGATGGCGCGCGCCGCCGAGCAAAGCGGTTTCGACTCCATCTGGCTCGGCGATCACCTGCTGTACCGGGACTCACGCGGCGAACGCGGCCCGCGGGACGCGTGGACGATGCTGGCGGCGCTGGCCGCCTCGACAGAACGCGTTCGCCTCGGACCGCTCGTCGCGTGCGCGGCGTTCCATCCGCCGGGTGTCCTCGCCCGCATGGCGGCGAACGTTCATGAGGTGAGCGGCGGCAGGTTCGTGCTCGGGATCGGCGCCGGCTGGAACGAGACGGAGTTTCAGGCGTTCGGCGTTCCGTTCGACCATCGCGCGTCGCGGTTCGAGGAGGCGTTCACGGTCGTTCGCCGACTGCTCGAGGGAGAGCACGTGACGTTCCACGGCCGTTTCGTTCACACGAACGACGCGGTGCTCCTTCCGCGACCGGCATCGCGGCTGCCGATCATGATCGGCTCGAACGGAGAACGACTCCTTCGGGCGACGATCCCGCACGTCGACGCGTGGAACACGTGGTTCGACGACTACGGCAACGAACCGTCGAGGTTCACGACGCTGAACGAACGCATCTCCTCGTTCGTGGTCGATGCGGGACGCGAAGCCGCCGAGGTCACCCGGAGCGCGTGCACGCTCGTCGTCCTCGACCGAGACGCGATGGAGCGCCCGATCCGCGACGGCGTGACGCCGGTAGAAGGATCGTCCGAGCGAGTCGCACGGCACCTTCGCCAGCTCGCCGACGCCGGAGCGGACGAGATCATCCTCGTCCTGGACCCCATCACCGAACTCTCGATCCGCGCCCTCGGCGACGTCGTCGCGTCCGTCGCCTGAGAGCCGCTCCGTGCGACGGCGGCGTAGCATCGATATCGGGCCGTTCGATGCCACGCATCCTCGCCGTCGCCGACGAACCGTTCCCCGGTCTCCCGGACGTGCTCCGGGCGCGTCCGGACGTCATCGTCTCGTGCGGCGACATCCCGTGGGACGACCTCGAACACATCGTGGACGCGGTGAACGCGCCGTTGCTGTTCGTCCCCGGGAACCACGATCCCGCGCTGACTCCCGCTCCGATCGCGTTGCTCGGGCTTCCGGCGATCGCGAACCAGCACTTCGTCGATCCCCCCGGGCCGCGGGGCGGCTCGAACGTCGACGGCCGCGTCGAAGACGTCGCGGGCCTGAGGATCGCAGGACTCGGCGGTTCGATCCGCTATCGACCAGGCCCGAACCAGTACACGCAGACCGAGATGCGCCGACGCGTACGCAGGCTCCGCCGTCGGGTCGCATGGAAGACGCGTCGCGACGGACGACCCGTGGACGTGGTGATCGCGCACTCGCCGCCCCAGGGGATGGGAGACGATGACGACGCACCGCACGAGGGGTTCGACGCGTTCCACGACCTGATCGCGCGCCTGCAACCGAAGCTGTTTCTTCACGGCCACATCCACCCGTACGGGATCGTTCGACCAGACCGTCGTGTGAACGGAACGCGGATCGTGAACGTCGTGCCCTACAAGGTGATAGACCTCGACGCGTGAGCGAACGAAAGGACTACCTGAGCTCGTCGTTCCCCAAGGCCCGCCGGCAGGAGGCCTATCGCAGGCTCTCAACGGTGGCGAAGGGCCGCGAGCAACGACCGCTCCTGTCGCTCGACGAGGTGTCGAGGCGCCTCGGCGCACTCGAGCAGACGTACGTCGGCGTGCGCCCCATCCCCGTTGACAAGATCGTGGGGACCGTCAGCCGAGTGGACGACTTCGACCGTGATTTCCTGCCCAAGCGCTCGAAGATCCAGGAGCGGTGGCAGCAGGTCGAGGAGTCGTGGCCCGACGGCGATTTTCCCCCGATCGTCGTGTACGAGATCGACGGGCGGTATTTCGTCGTCGACGGCCACCACCGGGTGGCGATCGCCAAGCAACGCGGCATCGAGATGATCGACGCCGAGATCACCGAGCTGCGGAGCCGCACCCCTCTCCCGGCCGACGCGGACGTCGGCAGCATCATCATGGCCGAGCAAGAACGGCGGTTCATGGAGGAGTCGGGTCTGGGGCGAGCGCGGCCGGACGCGACGGTCGAGTTCAGCCGGCCGCAGGGATACATCGAGTTGCTCGAGCACATCAAGATCCACGGCTTCCACCTGATGATGGAACGCGGAGAGGTTCTCTCGCCCGAGGACATCGCCGCGGACTGGTACGACCGCGTGTACGTTCCGACCATCGAGGCCATCCGCCGCGAGAGGCTCGACGCGATGTGGCCCAAGGCCACCGACGCCGACCTGTTCCTGTGGGTCGGTCAGCGACGCCGCGAGCTGTTCCCCGACCGTCCCGAGGATCTCGACATCGAAGGGACCGTGCGAGCTGCGCGCGAGGCGACCCCGCGGCCGAAACGGCGAGCGTCGAGCGCGACGCGTCGCGTCACGAACCGACTGAGGCGAAACATCGACTGATCGAACCTGGGATGACGGGCCCGCTCGCGCTCGTCGGAGGCGACGAGCTGAAACCGGGGAACGAGCCGCAGGACGAGATCCTCGTCCGTGCCGCTGCGGGGGCTCCGGCGTACGTGCTCGCGACGGCGGCCGGACGGCAGCGCCCCGAGATTGCCGTCGCGAACGCGGTTCGATGGTTCGGCGCATTGGGCCTTCACGTCGAAGAGCTCCCGGCGCTGCGGAAGCGCGATGCGACTTCGCCCGCGAACGTCGAACGCGCGGTGGCAGGACGGTTCTTCTATCTGGTCGGCGGTGACCCGGCGCTCGTTCCGGCGACGCTCGCCGGAACGCCGCTGTGGGACGCCATCGCCACCGCTTGGCGCGGCGGCGCGGCGCTCGCCGGCTCGTCGGCCGGCGCGATGGCGTTCGGCGAGTGGACGCTGACCCGTGAGCGGATGCCGGGCGACCAGCGACGGCGCTACGCGCCGGCGCTTGCACTCGTGCCGCGCGTGGCCGTGATCCCGCACTTCGACGGCTTCGGACACCGGTGGGTCGACTCGGCGCTCGCCGGCGCCGAGCACAACGAGGTCATCCTGCTCGGGATCGACGAACGGACAGCCGCGGTTCATCACGACGGGATGTGGTGGGCGGTCGGCGAGGGCACCGTCACGGTGATTACGCAGAGCGGGCGCACGCGGTTCGACGGCGGATCGCCCATCGCCGGACTGCCGGAGCCGTCTCGCAGGGTGACGACGGGGCTCAGCGGATAGCGCGGTACGGCTGTGCCTCGATGGGCGACAGACGCGCCGCGTGGGGGTTGTGGATCACGCTCCCAGAGGTGATGGGCGTCCAGACCCAACGGCCCTGCCGCAGGTACTCGGAGCCCTGCTCGAGACGGTCCATGCGCACCCGGAAGACGACGCCCTCGAGACGGTAGTAGCGCTCTTCGGCGCGAAGTTCGACCTCCACGACGTCCTCCCCGGGGCGGTCGGCGCGAGTCGGGGGTTCCCCGGAACCCCCGGACCCCGTCATTCCCCTTCCTTGGCCTCGTTCTTGGTTCAGTGCCTCGGCCAACCGGCGCTGCCGGCAGCGATCATCGCCGCGAGCGTGCCCAGCGTGAGCGCCAGGTACCGAGCCCGAACCGTCCAATGTGCCCGCATCGGCTCCTCCTTCGCCTCCCCCGAACGGGAGCCGAATGTAACTAGCTGCTTGCCTGCGGGCAACCTCGATGGTTAAGTTCGGCACGTCCGCTGCCGAAGTTGAGAGCGCGAGCGACGAAGGGGTTGCGGTGGTCGGCACAAGACTGCGGCGACTACGCCAGGCGCGCGGCCTCACGCAGCGCCAGGTCGGGGAGCCCCGCTACACGCACGCGTACGTCAGCACCGTCGAGGCCGGGCGGCGAAGGCCGTCGCGTGAGGCGCTCGAGCACTTCGCGTCGAAGCTCGGAGTCGACGCGGAGGAGCTGATCACGGGGCGGCCGCCCGGCCTCGAGACCTCGCTTCGGATGCGTTTGCACGACGCGCGCGTCGCCATCTCCGACGGCCGCTTCGAGGAGACCGAACGCGAGCTCGAGCACATCCGCCGTGACGCCCGCCGCCACAGCCTGTCCGGCATCGAGGCAAGGACCGAGGAGCTTCACGGGCTGTGGCTCCAGCGCAGCGGACGCCCCGACCTGGCGCTCGAGCGTTACCAGCGTGCCGAGGAGCTCCTCCGCGACGAGCCAGCGGCCGCCCGCGTCGACGCCGTCGACGGGAAGGCGATCTGTTTCAGCGCGCTCGGCGACGTGCGGTACGCGATCTTCCTGCTCGAGAGCCTGCTCGACGAGATCGAGCGATCGGGCCTCAGCGATCCGGACGCCATCGCCCGCATCCACGCGAGCCTCGTCTATTCGTACATCGATGCCGGGCTGATGGCGAAGGCCGCCGAGTCGGCTCGAGAGCTCGAGCTCCTCGAGCCGCGGATCGCCGATCCCGCGCGCATCGCTCAGATGCACATGAACGTCGCGCGCCAGTACCTCGCGGCTGGACGGATCGACGACGCGACGGCGTCGCTGCAGCGCGCGGAGGATGCATACCGCGCGCTAGGACTCCAGACGGAACGCGGAGGAGCGCACCTCGCGCGCGGCTACGTGATGCTCCGTGAAGGAGACGCCGACGGCGCACGGCGCGAGCTCGAGACGGCGCGTGCGACGTTCGAGCGAACGGGGAACACCAAGGACCTCGCCCGCACGATGAACGAGCTCGCCCGCCTCGCCCAGCTGCAGGGCGATCGACACAAGGCGCGCGCGTTGCTCGAACACGCTATCGCCCTGCTGGCGACGAGCGACGATCCGGAGCTCGCGTACGCGCACCTCGCGCTGGGGCGGGTGCTCGCCGAGCTCGACCGGACACAGGGCGAGAAGCACGTCCGCGCGGCGATCGAGATCTACGTGCGCACCGAGCAGACGATCGGTCTGGCCGTCTCGTATGGGACGCTCGGCGACCTGCTCCGAGAGGGTGGAGACGACGCCGGCGCGATCGAGGCCTACCGCACCGGGATCCTGGCGGTCGAACCGCTCCTGTAGCGGAACCTAGGGAACGAGAACGGAGGTTCCGCCCAGTCCGGCCCTCGCCGCATCGAGCGCGTCGTTCGAGCGGTCGAGCGGATACGTCGTCACTTGCGTCGTCACACCGGCCGCGGCCGCAAGGGACAAGAACTCGTGTCCGTCGCGACGCGTGAGGTTCGCGACCGAGCGGATCACACGCTCGCCCCACAGCAACTCGTACGGGAACGACGGGATATCGGTCATGTGGATCTCGGCGCATACGACGGTGCCACCGCGCGCGAGCGAACGGAGCGCCGCCGGAACGAGCTCGCCCGCGGGCGCGAACACGACCGCTGCGCCGAGCGGCTCGGGGGCGGACTCCGTGGAGTCGCCCGCCCACGCGCATCCGAGCTCGAGCGCCTCGCGCTGTGTCTCGGCGTCGCCCGGACGAGTGAACGCGAACACCGACCGACCCTCGTTTCGTGCGATCTGCGCCACGAGGCGTGCCGCGTTACCGAACCCGTACAGACCGATCGAGCTCACGTCGCCAGCCATCCGGTACGCGCGGTAGCCGATCGGTCCCGCGCACAACAACGGCGTCGCGTGGACGTCGTCATACGTCTCGGGGAGCTCCAGGCAGAATCGCCCGTCGGCCACCGCAAGCTCGGCGTATCCGCCGTCCCGTTGATATCCGGTGAAGACGGCGCGGACGCACAGGTTCTCGCGCTCCGATCGACAATAGTCGCATTCGCCGCACGCCCAGCCGAGCCACGGTACGCCCACGCGGTCGCCGATGGCCCGGTCTGCGACCGCGTCCCCGACGGTCTCCACGACCCCGACGATCTGATGTCCCAGCACGAGGGGGAGCTTCGGTTCGGACAGATCGCCGTCCAGCACGTGCAGGTCCGTCCGGCAGATCGCGCACGCTGCAACGCGGATCCGCACCTCGCCCGGCCCCGGCCACGGGTCGTGCATGTCGCGCATCTCCAGGGGGCGAACCGGGGCGTCCATGATCGCGGCGCGCACGGGCGGACCCTACGATGGCACGGACGCGTTCGTTCGGCCGCTCATCCCCGCGCGACGACCCGCTCGACGAGGGCGCGTTGCTCATCGTCGAACCACGGCGGGTCGCCGGCCGCGGCGTTCGAGCGCGCGTGCTCGACCGATGAGGTCGCCGGGATCGCCACGTGAACACGTCGATCGCTCAGCGTCCACTTGAGCAACGCCTGCGCCCATGTCTCGACGCCGAGCTCGCGGAGGACACGCGGATCGGACGGCGCGTGCGCCAGCAAGCTGCCCTCCGCGAAGGGACGCATGGCGATGACACCGATGCCCCGCTCCTCCGCTTGCGACAGAACCTCACCCTCGGCCTTGCGCTCCAGCGGGTTGTACGGGATCTGGATGGAATCGAGGTGACCCGTCTCCATCACCTCGATCAGCTCTCCGAACCGCGCCTCGCTCCAGTGCGTCGCGCCGAGCAGACCGATACGCCCTAGTTTCACCTCGTCCTCGAGCCAACCGAGGTGCTCTCGCCACGCGACGAGGTTGTGGATCTGCTCGATGTCGACGCGCCCACCGAAGAAGTCGAGCTGCGACTCGAACTGGTGGCGACCTTCCACGATCGACGGTGTCCAGATCTTGGTCGCCACCGTCGCGGAGGCGCGAACGCCGGCCCGGGTCAGCGCGCGACCGAGCACCGCTTCCGCGCGGCCGTACATCGGCGACGAGTCGACGAGTCGAACCCCGTCACCGAACGCGCCCTCGACAACCGCGCCTGGACCGGCTTCATCGGACGGCGCGACGTCGAACACCGTCCACGTGCCGAGCCCGATGACCGGAACCTCGAGGTCGGCGCGACCGAACCTCCGAAGCTCCACGCCTCACTCGTCGGGGGACGACGTTCGCTCGCGTCGCTCGCTCACTTCTTGCGTCCCCCCCGCGCCCCCTAGTCGTCGGTCGAACCGCGCTCGCGAAGGTAGCGCTCGAGCTCCGCGGCGAGGTCCTCGCCGCTCGGGACATCCGAGGGATCGGCGACGAGCCCCTGCTCGGCCGCGTCCTCGAGCCTCTTCACGTAGTCCCCGAGATTCCCGTCGTGCTCGATCGCGTCGTCCACCTCGCGTTGCCAGGAACGCGCGGCCAGATCGACGGCGCCCGTATCGATGTGCAGCTCGAGCAGGTCGCGCATCCGCTCGAGGAGGGCGAGCGTGACTTTCGGATTCGTCATCTGCGGCAGGTAATGCGGCGATGCCGCCCAGATCGACACGGCGGGAACTCCGGCGCGCAGGGCGAGGTCGTTCAGCACGCCGACGATGCCGGTCGGACCCTCGTACTGCGCAGGAACGATCCCGGGCCGGCTCGCCCACGAACGATGCCCGGACGATGCGCTGACCGGCGCGGGGACCGTGTGCGGCACGTCGGCCAGGAACGCACCGAGCGTAACGAGCACCGATGCGCCGAGCTCGGAGCACACGGCGAGGATCTGCTCGCAGTACGTCCGCCAACGCACGTTTGGCTCGACGCCGATGAACACCACGACGTACCGGCCGCCCACACGCGCCCACGAGAACTCGTTCGCCGGCCAGTCGATGCGCCGGGTTCGACCCCCGACGAGTTGGACCGAGGGGCGATGCACCTGGAAGTCGTAGAACTCCTCCGGGTCGATCGAAGCGAACGGCACGGATCCCCACTGCTCGCGTGCGGTTCGGAGCGCGTTCGTCGCCCCTTCGCCTCCGTCGTTCCAACCCGCGAACGCGCACAGCACAGTGGGTTCGTAAACGTCGGGTTTGGCCTGATACGAGACCGCGTTCATGAGTCCTTCCTCGCCGGGGGCCGTGGAACGTTCGGTTCGCTCACCGTGTTACCCCCGAAGCCGTAGGACAGTCTCCCCGCGGATTGCATCCCTTGTCACCCACGGTCGGCTGACGCATCGTCCCCGAGCCACGTCCATCGCCGCATGATCGGACACGTCAGCGTTCGCGTAACGCCGTCGATCTGTTGGATCGGCCGAAGCACGCGCTTGCCGAGCTCGTCGATGCTGTCCGCCTCGGCCCGCACCACCACGTCGTGCGGGCCGGTGACGACGTCGACCGACACGACGCCCGGCAGATCCGCCACGCCCCGCGCGACGCTCGCGTCCACGCCCGCCTGGACCTGCAGGAAGATGAACGCCTCCACCGGCAAACGGTAACAACTCCGGTCAAGCGGCCGCGTTGTCCCATTGTGCTTGTAGCGCGGAACGTGAAGCGGCAGGATACGCGGACCTCCGATCCCGGTAGGCTCGCATGAACCACGGCCGAAAGCTGGGCGCGCTCGTCGCCGCGACGGTGGCGCTCGCGCCACTCGTCCTGGTGCCCGACGCCGTCGCGGGATCGGCGACGATCGAGCTCACCGCGTCGACGGCCATCGTCGACTTTCACGAGGACGTCACCGTCTCAGGCAACGTCACCGGCGATGCGACGTGCGTCGGCCCGCGACAGATCCTCCTGCAGTGGCGGCCCGCCTTGTCCGTCAGCTTCGCGACCGTCGCGACGGGAACCACCGCAGCCGGCGGCGCGTTCTCGTTCGCGCAGTCGCAGGAGCACAGCGGCGCGTATCGCGTCCAACTGCCAGCGGTCGGCGGGTGCGCGGAGGCGACCTCCGGCGAGGCGCTGGTGGGCGTTCGCGCGCTCGTCCACGCGACGCTCGTCGTCGGGTCGAACGTCGCCGGATCGTGCGCCGATCTGACGGTCGTCGTCTCGCCCCCGAAAGCTGGGCAGACGGTCGACGTGCTGAAGCGGGACGGTGGCGCGTGGACCATCGTCGAGACCCTCACGCTCGACGCGATCAGCTTCGCCCAAACGCAGCTGTGCGTCCCAGCGAACGACATCGGCGTTGCGCGTTTTCGCGTCAGGTGGCGCGCACAGGATCCGCTGAACGAGACGTCGACGAGCCGAATGCTCACGTTCGAAGTCGTCAAGCCAAAGTGGATCGAACAGATCGACGAGGCGATCGGACGCCGCCACGTCTCCGTCGCGGTTGCCGAACAAGGCGCGTTCCTGTATCGGCATGCCGACGCGGCGTCGCGCATCCCGGCGTCGACCGAGAAGCTCCTGCTCGCGATGGCGTCCCTCGACACGTTCGGCCCCGAGCATCGAATCGTCACGCGCGTTGGCGCCGAGGGATTCAGGGGCGGCGTGGTCCGTGGCAACCTGTGGATCCTCGGACGCGGCGACCCGTTCGTCGACCGACGGTCGATGCGCGCCATCGCCGTGCAGCTCGTGGAGGCGGGCGTGCGGCGTGTGACCGGTCGCGTGATGGGCTCGACGTCGTTCTTCCGTCACGACTGGGACGCGCCCGGGTGGAACAAGGTGGCACGAGACTACGTAAACCGGCCGACCGCGCTCACGTTCGAGAGCAACCATGATCCCGTTGCCGAACGCGAGGCGGCGGATGCGCTCATGAAGCTGCTCGAGCGCCGTGCCGTGCAAGTCGCCGGGCGGCCGGGCGCGGGCTCACCGCCCCCCGGGCTGGAGTTCATCGCGGAGATCGAGTCGGACGAGCTGCAAAGGCTCCTGGCGACGACGCTCCGCTCGTCGTGGAACTTCGCCGCGGAGGTGCTCGGGAAGGGACTCGGTGCAGAGGTGCGCGGAAGGCCGGGGACCATCGCCAAGGGCGCGGCCACGATCGAAGGCTGGGCCGCTCACCGCGGCGTCCGGATCACGGCGATGGACTCCTCCGGGCTCTCGTACGACAACCGCGTGACCGCGGCCGGCCTGGTCGAGCTGCTCGGCCAGTCGGAGGAGGAAACCTGGGGCGACGACCTGCGCTTGGCGCTCCCGAGGGGCGGTCAGGGCACGCTCGAGCATCGTCTCCGCGAGGTTTCCGTTCGGGCCAAGACCGGCACGCTGGAGGACGTCTCGGCGCTCTCGGGCTGGGTCTACGCGGAGCGGCTGAACGCCTGGGTCGAGTTCTCCATCCTGGGCTCGAGGATCTCCAAGTCGACGGCGATCCATCTCGAGGACCGCATCGTGAAGATCCTGGCCGAACACGCGCGGTGACGACCGGGCCCGAACCGCTGGTTTCGGCCACCTGACCGTAAACTCACTCCCCCGTCCGGCCGATGTTCTGACGACATGGACTCGGACATCTCCGCCCCGCACCGCGAGGGCCTCTTCGACGGTGTCTTCCACGGAAGCCTCGTCGGGATGGTCATCGCCCGGTTCGACGACGGCGTCGTCCTCGAGGCCAACGACACCTTCTGCTCGCTCGCAGGCCTGAGCATCGGCGACGTCCTCGGCTCGAGCGTGGACGACCTCGGGCTGTGGGGCGACCTCGGCCCGGAGCGCTCGCGCGAGCGGCTCCGCCAGACCGGACTGATCGACGGGTACGACACGACCCTCACGGCATCCGAGGGCGAGACACGCATCGTGCGCGTCTCGGCGGAGTTGATCGAAGGCGTCGAGCCGATCCTGGTCGTTCGTGCCTTCGACATCGATGGACGCACGACCGCCAAGGCGCGCTACCTCGAGCTTCGCGAGGCGGAGGTGCGCTACCGAATGCTCGTCGAACAGATCCCCGCCATCACGTACACGCTCGTTCCGGACTCCAGCGCGGCGGAGGGGTACCGGGGCGTCTACGTGAGCCCCCAGGTGACCACGCTGCTCGGCTACTCGGCGGACGAGTGGATCTCCGACCCATCGCTGTGGCTCGCCGCCATCCATCCGGACGATCGCGAACGTGTCAGCCGCGACAGCAACGCGGTGGGCGTGGCGAAACGCTTCGAGTCGGAGTACCGGATGCTCGCCAAGGACGGGACCGTGCGGTGGTTCCGCGACGAGGCGTTCTTCGTCGAAGAACCGACGACCGGCGCTCGGTTCTGGCAGGGCGTCATGATGGACGTCACCGACGCCCACATCGCAGCAGAGCAGCACGCGCAGACCGATGCCAAGTACCGCAACCTGGTCGAGCGGATCCCCGCCGTCGTCTACCTCGCCGGGTACGGTTCGGACGGAGACTGGGTCTACATCAGCCCGCAGATCGAGCAGCTGATGGGCTTCACGCCGGAAGAATGGCTCGCGCACCCCAGCCCGCAAGGGACGTTCACGCACCCCGACGACCTTCCCGGTCTTCTCGAGGCGGAGGAGCGCTCGCACGCGAGCGCAGCTCCGTTCCGTTACGAGTACCGGATGCGCCACCGGGACGGCCGATGGCGGTGGATCTTGGACGAAGCGTCAGTCGTCCGGGACGACGACGGCAACGCGCTGTTCCTGCAGGGCGTGATGTACGACATCACACAGCGCCGGCACTCAGAGGAACGGCTGTTCGCGCTCAACCGCTTGAACAACACGCTCCTGCACACGCTGTCGCACGATCTCAAGGAACCGCTCACCGCCATCATGGGCGCCGCCAGCACGCTCGACCGACTGGATCGAGACCTCGATCCGGCCGAGCGCGCGCACCTGCTGAAGACGATGGTCGAGCGAACGAAAGCGATGAATGCGCTGCTGTCCGATCTGCTCGACCTCGACCGGCTGGACCGCGGCTTCGTCGAGCCGCGGAGGTTCCCGTGTGATCTCGGCGAGCTCGTGCAGCGCCTCGCGGACCGGGTCGAGCTGCTGCATCACCGCAAGGTGATCATCGGCGACACGCGCGTGACCGTGAACGTCGACGAGCCGAAGGTGGAACGCATCATCGACAACCTCATCCTGAACGCCGTGCGGTACACGCCCCCGTGGGCACGTATCTGGGTACGAGTGACGCGGCACGATGAAGGTGGAGCAACGATCGTCGTCGAGGACGAGGGACCCGGCGTGCCGGACGAACACAAGCTTTCGATCTTCGAGGCGTTCCGTCGCGGACCTCGCTCGCGCTCCAAGCCCGGAAGCGGTATCGGGCTCTCACTCGTCGCGCGTTTCGCCGAACTCCACGGCGGACATGCGTGGGTCGAGGACCGTGAGGGCGGCGGCGCGTCGTTCCACGTGTATCTGGCCGACGGCAACGCGGACGTCACCAACGGCGCGCGCGATGCCGTCAGCGTCGCGCAGTAGGCCCTAGCCGGGGACGCCGAGGGCGGACTCGATCCGTCGCGCGGCCTCCTGCAGCGCAGGGACGTATCGCCTTGCGTTGGCCTTGCTCATCCGCGACGACGGACCGGAGATCGAGACGACGCCGAGCAGCGCGTCGCGGTCGCCGAGGATGGGAGCGCTGACCGAGCCCACGCCCTGTTGACGTTCGTCGACGCTCGACGCCCATCCGCGCGTCAGAACGACCTCGACGTCGCGGCCGAACCGAACCGGATCGGCGGCCTTGCGGACGTGTCGCCCCCGATCGGGTGCGAACGCCAGGAACACCTTCGCGGCGGATCCGGCGTGGAGCGGGAGCGACGCGCCGACCCGGACGATCGTTCGGAGCTCGCTCTGCGATTCGACGGCGTCGATGCAAACGCGCTCGTCGCCCGACCGCACGTACAGCTGTGCGCTCTCGCCCGTGACACGCGCGAGGCGCTCGAGGGAAGGATGCGCCACGTCGCGCAGCGGGAGCTCCCGCATTCCCTCGTGGGCCAGACGGAGCAGTCGCGGTCCGAGCCGGTACCCGAACCCCGGATACCTCGAGAGGAAGCCGTGACGCTCGAGCGAGGCGATCAAGCGGTGAGTCGTGCCCCTCGGAAGGCCCGTCGCGTGCATGATCCCGGTGAACCGATGGACGCCGGACTCGACGGCGTCGAGGATCGCAACGGCCCGGTCCAGAGTCCCCACGCCGGTATCGGCGATCGTCACGGTCGTTCGGCCTGTTCCGCCCATCGGAACCCCGTTCCACTATGTGGAACTAGCCTAGACGGACTCGGCGTGCCCTGTCACCATGAAGACGATGTCCGGGACGGCCCGAACGCTCGCCGAGAAGGTCTGGGAACGCCACGTCGTTCATCGCGCGGAAGGCGAGCCCGACCTGCTCTACGTCGACCTCCACCTCGTTCACGAGGTGACCAGCCCGCAGGCGTTCGACGGACTGCGCATGGCCGGCCGTGGCGTCAGGCGTCCTGATCTCACGGTGGCGACGATGGACCACAACGTGCCGACCGGGCCGGGTGACGTGGATCCCGTGAGCGTGAAGCAGATGGAGGCCCTTGCCCGCAACTGCGCCGAGTTCGGCATCGAGCTCTTCCCGACGGGCCATCTGGGCCAGGGGATCGTCCACGTGATCGGGCCGCAGATGGGGCTCACGCAGCCGGGGCTGTTCATCGCCTGCGGCGATTCGCACACGAGCACTCACGGCGCCTTCGGTGCACTGGCGATCGGGATCGGGACGTCGGAGGTCGAGCACGTCCTCGCGACGCAGACGCTTCCCCAGTCCAAGCCCGGAACGATGGCGGTCACCGTGGAGGGCGAGCTGCCCGAGGGCGTCTCGGCGAAGGACGTGATCCTCGCCATCATCGCGCGCATCGGAACCGGTGGTGGCGTAGGCAAGATCATCGAATACCGGGGAAGCGCCATCCGGGGACTGTCGATGGAAGGCCGCATGACCGTGTGCAACATGTCGATCGAAGCGGGTGCGAGGGCAGGCATGGTCGCGCCGGACGACACGACTTTCGCGTGGCTCGAGCGCAGGCCGCACGCGCCGAACGGCGCCAACTGGGAGGACGCTCTCGACGACTGGCGAACGCTTCCCACGGATGACGGCGCGGCGTTCGACGACGACGTCGTGCTCGACGCGACGAAGCTTCGGCCCCACGTGAGCTGGGGAACGAACCCGGGACAGACGGTCACGATCGACGACGTCGTTCCCGAACCGGCGAACGACGCCGCCGAGCGCGCGCTCGCGTACATGGCGCTGAAGCCCGGGATGCCGATCCGGGAGATCCGTCCCGACACGATCTTCATCGGCTCGTGCACGAACAGCAGGATCACGGACCTTCGCGAGGCGGCGAGCATCCTGCGCGGCCGAAAGGTGGCGGCGGGGTTGCGTGCGATGGTGGTTCCCGGCTCGATGTTGGTGAAGCAGCAAGCCGAGGAAGAGGGAATCGACCTCGTGTTCAAAGAGGCTGGATTCGAATGGCGTGACGCCGGTTGCTCGATGTGCCTCGGCATGAACCCTGACAGGCTCGATCCCGGCGAGCGCAGCGCGAGCACGAGCAACCGCAACTTCGAGGGGCGCCAGGGGCGCGGTGGCCGAACTCACCTCGTGTCGCCCGCCGTCGCGGCGGCGACGGCCGTCGCCGGACACTTCGCTACGCCGCAGGATCTGGCAGGGGCTGCGGAGGACCCAAGAAGTGAGCGAGCGGGCGAGCGAACGTCGTCTCCCCAAATGAACACATGAGGCCGTTCACTTCGCACACGGGGCGGGCGCTCCCACTCGATCGCGCGGATGTCGATACGGACCAGATCATCCCGGCTGAGCACCTGAAGCGCATCGAGCGCGCGGGCTTCGGTCCGTTCCTCTTCGCCGAGTGGAGAACGGATCCGTCGTTCGTCCTCAACGATCCGCGATTCGAGGGCGCCTCGATCCTTCTCGCGGGCGCGAACTTCGGAAGCGGCTCGAGCCGCGAGCATGCTGTCTGGGCCCTCGAGGACGCGGGATTCCGAGCGGTCATCGCGCCGTCGTTCGCCGACATCTTCCGGAACAACTGCGGGAAGATCGGGCTCCTCGCTTTGGAGCTCCCAGAGGCGTCAGTCCAAAGGCTGATGGATCTCGCTCACACGGATCCAAGAAGCGAGATCACCGTCGACCTGGAGGCGCTCCGAGTCTCGTCGTCCGCCGGCGAGGAGCCGTTCACGATCGACCCCTACACTCGGTGGCGACTCATCGAGGGTCTGGACGACATCGGCCTCACGCTTCGTCGGGAGGCGGAGATCGCCCGCTACGAGGCCAAACGGCCCACCCGCCTGCCTTCTGTGACGGGCTGAGCGACTCAGCCCAGGTATCTCAGGCAGGAATCACCTGCGGTTTCCGCCTTTCGGCTGAGGTTCGATGTGGGTCGTGCGTGGAAGCATCCTGGGCAGTACTGGGTAGCCTCTAACTACCATGCCCCATCGAGCAGTGAGGGAGAGGCAGTAGATGACGCCGGCCGAGCGCATCCGCGTGTTCATCGTGGGCGACATCTATCCCAAGCGGGGCCTCGTGCGCCGATTCCTCGAGGACGACGGCTACGACGTCGTCGGGACGACCGCATCCCAGAAGGCGATGGTGGCCAGGATCCGTGCGGGCGAGCCGGACGCGGTGGTGGTCGACGGAGACCTGCTGGCGGCCGGCGCCGCCGGCGGTACGCTCGCGAGGATCCGCGAGGCCGTCCCCGACGCGAAGGTCATCGTGTTCACCGGCGGCCCGGCCGCTAGTGGACCCCCGCCGCCGGGCGCGGACGGATATCTCGAGAAGGGGGTTGGGCTCTCGGCCCTGACCGCCCTTCTCGGAAACATGTTCGTCGCCGAACCCCCGCGGATCGTCCAACCGGCCGCGTCGGGCACCGCGGCGGCGACCGGCGTCGCGGCGACCGCATCAGCGCCTGACGGTCCCCCCAAGCGCGTTGCTGCCGCGTCGAACGTGAACGGCGCCGGCGGGATGGCGCGTCTCGTGGCCATCGCCAGCGGCGCGACGCTGGTGGTATGGGGGCTGATCGCGATGCTCGCGACGGGCGGTCCGACGCCGCGGCCGGTGGATCGGACCGAGGGAGGCACTGGCGGCAACGTCATCGACCTAGTCGACCCGATGGACCACGCTCGCGCGACACTTCGTGAGCTGGTGGGCGCGCTCGAGAGCGGCGACTACGTCCTCGCAAGCCTGGTGGCCGAAGAGCTGGTGGACGTCCGCGACCGAGCCAAGGAACAGGGCTTCTCGATCAACGGTCTGGACGCAGATATCACCGCCCGCCTCAGCACCTTCGTCGCTCTGCTGCCGTCGCGCGTCAACACGGCGCTGTCGTCGATCCTGGGCAGCCTGTACCCCGACCTGTCAGACGAGGGCGGTGGTGGCCCCGTCGAAGGCCCGAACCTCACGGGCGGGAACGGCGGTGGCGGTGGAAACGGCGGCGGCGGTAACGGCGGCGGCGGCGGGAACGGCGGCGGCGACAACGGCG
>DASQWI010000021.1 GCA_035640355.1 Actinomycetota bacterium | reverse complement strand
CGAGCGAGATCGGGACCCAGACGTAGCCGATGTTGCGCTCGAGGCGGGGTGACCAGATCAGATCGGTGACGGTGCCGACCGGCTCGCCCCGGTGCAACGCAGGGCGCTTCTCGGCGAGCTCGAAGGGGAGCGCTTCGCCGGGCACCTCGAGGCCGACGAGCTTGCGATCGACGCCCCGCGCCCGGATCTCCTCGAGCGCCGCCTTGCCGATGTAGTCGGCTGCCTTCGGCTCGACCAGCCGCTCGAGCCCGGTCACCTCGAAGGGGTTGTTGTCGATCGTCATGTCGGAGCCGTAGTTGAAGATGCCGGCCTCGATCCTGCGCGCCTCGGATGGCGCGATGACGCGAAGTCCGTGAGGCTCCCCGGCGCGCACGATGCGTTCGAACAGCTCGTCCGCACGGCTCGTGTCCTGCAGATACAGCTCGAACCCGACCTCGCCCGTCCATCCGGTCCTGCTGACGACAACGCGGATGCCGTCGACGTCCGCTTCGGCGCAGAAGTAGTAGCGGAGGTCGGCAACCGCGTCGCCCAGTAGGTCACGCACGACGTCCTTGGATCGCGGACCTTGGATCTGCAACGGGGCGACGTCCGCCTCGAGGATCTCGACGTCGAGTCCTCGCGCTCCTGCCACGCCGGCGAGGTACAGAAGCGCGTCCGAGTCGGCGAGGGCAAGCCAGAACCGGTCCTCGGCAAGGCGGAGCAAGACTGGGTCGTTCACGATGCCGCCCCACGGCGCAGTGATCAGCACGTATCGCGCCTGCATGACCTCGACCCTGGACAGGTCGCGGCACGTGATCGAATCGATGAGCTCGAACGCGTCCGGACCGCGCACCTCGATACAGCGCTCGACCGCGACATCCCACAGGGTGACGTCGTTCACCAGCGCCCAGTACTCGGTTATCGGATCGTCGTACAGCGTCGGCAGCAGCATGTGGTTGTACAGACCCCAGCTCGTGCACCCGTGGCGCTTCGTCGCGTCGAAGTACGGCGACTTCCGGTACCAGGGCTGGACGTAGAACGTGAAGGTCTCGGACGGCACGATCGTCAGCGCGCGCGTTCGAGCCGCATCAGTTGAGTGAGGGATCGAGCGGCATCGTCGCCATCAGCCGGTACTTCGGCCCTTTCCGTCGCACGACGGCGCTCCACAGATCGTCGGGCTCCTCGGTGAACACGTCCTCGACGCGGGCGGACTCGACGATCCACGACCCCTCTTCGATCTCCCGCTCGAGCTGACCGGCACCCCACCCCGCGTAGCCAGCGAACACACGTGCGCGCCGCAGCGGTCCGATCCCTTCGGCGTCGACGCCGTCGGGCAGGAATCCGATCGAGCCGAACGCGATCACCTCCGCGAGCTCGGGACGCTCGAAATCCGCGACGACGACGGCAGACTGCGGCTGCACGGGACCACCGACGAACACGCGTTGCCCCAGCCCGACGAGCGTTGCCAGGGGAGGCGCGGCATCGACGACGTCGACCTCGGTCGCTCGGTTCAGCACGACGCCAACGGCGCCTGCATCGTCGTGATGGCCGACGAGCACGACTGCCCGCCGGAAGTTCGGGTCCCACAGCGACGGACCGGCGACGAGGAGCGAACCACCGAGCGACTCCACGGGTGCATCATCCTCGACAAAGCCGCTGCGCGACCATGACTACGACACCGGGATGTCTTTGTTCGTATCGAGAAACGGAAGCGTCGCCGTCACGGCCGGTACCGGCCCGTCCTGGGAGAGCACCTCGACCTCGTTCCCGGGCGCGGCGAGCTCGATGGGCACCCACGCGTATCCGATGTTCCTCTTCAGTCGGAACGAGTACGACGCGCTGGTCAGCCGGCCGACCGTTTCGCCGCGGTGCCGAACGTCCCAGAACTCCTCGAGCCACAGACGGAATGGGTCGCCGCCGATCTCGACGCCGACGAGCTTGCGATCGACGCCTTCGGACGCGATGCGCTCGAGCGCTTCCCGGCCGATGTGGTCGACTCCGGGTTCGACGAGCCGCTCCATCCCCGTCACGTGCAGCGGCGTGTCCGCGATGCCCATGTCGTTGCCGTAGTTGAAGATCCCCGCCTCGAGCCTTCGTTGGTCGGACGGCGCGATCGCCCGGATCTCGAACGGACGGCCCGCTTTCATGACCCGGTCCCAGAGCTCGGTACCGCGCGCGCCGTCGCACAGGTAGATCTCGAATCCGACCTCGCCGCTCCACCCCGTTCGGGACACCACGACGGGGATGTCGCCGACCGAGCCCTCCCAGCACCGGTAGTACCGGAGGTCCGCGACCTCATCGCCGAACAGCGATCGGATCACGTCCTTGCTCCTTGGCCCCTGCACCTGCAGCGGCGAAACGTCGGGCTCTCTGATCGACACGTCGAGTCCGGCGAATGCCTGCACGCCGAGCGCAAACAGGAGCGCGTCGGAGTCGGCGGTCGACAGCCAGAACCGGTCCTCGCCCAGCCTCAGCAAGATCGGGTCGTTAACGATTCCGCCACCGGGCGCGATGATCGGCGCGTACTTGCACTGCAGCACTTCACAGCGCGAGAGGTCTCGGCACGTCAGTAACTGGGTGAACGCCGCGGCGTCTGGGCCGGTGATCTCGACCTGCCGTTCCACCGCAACGTCCCACAGCGTGACGTGGTTGACCAGGTGCCAGTACTCGGCCTCGTCGTCGTCGTACAGCGTCGGGATCAACATGTGGTTGTACAGGTCCCAGCTCCGACAGCCCGCCTCGACCGACCGCTGCCAGTACGGCGAACGCCGGTACCACGACGCCGTGTAGAACGTGAACGAGTACGGTTCGTTCATCTACTTCAGGACGCCGCGTCTGCGGTCGAGCCGTATCTCGCGGACGCAGTTGTACGCCGGGATGCCGCAGACACCGCCGCCCCCGTGCGTCGCGCTCGAGCACTGGTACAGCCCGTGGATCGGCGTGCGGTAGTCGGCGTAGCCGGGCGCCGGCCGCAAATGGAACAGCTGATCGGCCGACAGCTCGCCGTGGAAGATGTTGCCGCCGATCAGGTGCCACTCGTTCTCCATGTCGTACGGGCCGATCACCTGTCGCGCGATCACGGACTCCTTGAACCCCGGCGCGGCGTCGTCGTAGGACTGGATCACGCGATCGGCGTACGCCTCGAGTTCGTCCCGGTGCGGCTCCTTCGACCACTCGTGGGGCACCCACTGCGTGAAGAGCGACACCACGTGCGCGCCCTCCGGAGCGAGCGACGGATCGAGCGCCGTCGGGATCACGCCGTCGCTGAACGGGAGCGTCGACGCCTTGCCCGCGCGCGCTTCCTCGAACGACCGTTCCAGCTGATCGATCGACGGCGCGATCTCGAAGCCGCCGCTGTAGTCGTTCCACTCGGGGTCCGCGGCCAGTGTCGGGGCCTTGGACAGCGCGCAGTTGATCTTCACGACGCCCGAGCGACTGGACCAATGCTCGATATCGCTGACGAACTCGTCCGGCAGCTCGGCCCGATCGAGCTGACGCAGGAACGTGATCTGGGGGTGACACGCCGTGATCACGATCGGCGCGCTCAGCTCGTCGCCGCCCTGGAGGGCGACGCCTCGCGCCCTTCCGCCGCGAACGAGTACGCGCTCGACCTTGGCGTTCGTGCGGATCTCGGCGCCGAACGTCCTAGCGCTCCGTTCGATCGCCCCAGCGACGGCGCCCATTCCTCCCTCCGGCACGCCCCACGAGCCAAGCGTTCCGTCGCCAACGTCGCCGATCGAGTGATGGGCCATGACGTAGCCGGTCCCCGGCTCGTACGGGCCCGCCCACGTGCCGATCAGCCCGTTGATGGCCATCACCGCCTTCACCTGTTCGGACTCGAAGAACCGGTCGAGGATGTCTGCCACGCTCATCGTGAGCAGCCGCGTGACCTCGCCCACGGTTCGGACGTTGAGACCGCGGAACCGCCACGCCAGACGGATCTGCTCGAAGAGGTCGCGCGGCCGCTTCGACCCGAGCTTGGGCGGCGTCGTCATCAGCAGCGGACCGAGCACCCCCGCGAGCCCAGCGATCCACGCGTCCCACCGTTCGATCGCGTCGGCGTCCTTCTTGGAGAACTTCGCGAACTCCTCACGGTTCTTCGACGTGTCCTCGTACTCGATCATCAAGCGCCCATCGGGGAACGGAACGACGTACGGGCCGACCGGATGCACGCGGTATCCGTGTCGCTCGAGTTCGAGGTCCCGGATGATCGTGTCGGGCATCAGGCTCATCACGTACGAGAGCGTCGTCACCCGGAACTCGGGATGATCGGGCCACGGTTGATCGGTCGCCGCCGCGCCGCCCGTCTTGTGTCGAGCCTCACAGACGACGACGCGAGCGCCGCTCTTGGCCAGGTAGGCCGCTGCCACGAGGCCGTTGTGGCCTCCGCCGATCACGATGGCGTCGTACGTGTTCGCCTGCATGCCGTAAGCGCGCATGGAACCACATCGCTGAACGGCCGTTCAAGCCGACCCGTCAGGTTGGATGAACGGCCGCTTCGCTCAATCGTGCCACCCGCCGGAACGCCCGGGGGGCCTGATCATGACGATCACTCCGGCGCGAGAGCGACGGGCTCGCCGAGGACGGTGGCTCCCGGCGCAGCCGGCGGCGGGATGGATTCGTCCTCGGCGACCGGCCGCAGGTTCCGCAGCGGGACCAGCAGCACCGCGGCGGCGAGCGCCGTGGCGCCGCCGATCAGGTACACGCCCTGCGGTGTCACCGCGTCGAGCACCGGTCCCGCGACGATGTACGAGATCGCCAGTCCCAGCGAGATGACCGCCTCGAACGCGCCCATCGTGCGACTCCGGATCGCGTCGGGCGTCCGTCGTTGCATGATCCCGTTCTCCGCCACGATCGTGAGCCCGTCCGACGTGCCCATCACGAGGAGCGCTACGAGCACGAGCGCGAATGCCGGCGCGAGACCGACCCCGAACGCCGAGATGGCGATGCCGAAGGCCGCGGCGACGAGCCATTTTGGTTCGGACCGGCGGTTCATCCAACGGCCCGCGGCCGAGCCGAGCACCGAGCCGAGCCCCCAGCACGCGATCAGGAACCCGAATCCAACCTCTCCCGCGTCGAAGTGCTCGGCAAGGGGAGCGTCGGCGACCATGCTCATGCCCATTCCGATGACGAAGACGAGCCACGCGGCTGCCAGGCGCCGCAGCACGGCGTCACGCCACAGGAACGTGAGTCCCGCCGCGAAGCCGTCGTGCTCGCCGTGCTCGGCTGGTTCGCGGTCATCCTGGAACCGGGCGTGCACCGAGAGCGTGATCAGGACCGACAGGACGAACGAGACCGCGTTGATCCCGAACACCCACGACGCGTCGCCGAAGGCCGCGAGCAAAACGCCGCCGATGACCGGCCCCACGGCGATGCCCGCGTTCACACCCACAGTGACGAGGCTGTTCGCCCACGACAGGTGCTCGTCGTCCCGAATCAGCGAAGGGATCGCGGCACGCGACGCGGAGAAGAACGGCAGCTCCGCGAGTGCCGAACCGAACGCGAGCGCGATCAGCAGACCGGCGTCGTCAACGATCGCCATCGCGGCGAAGAAGCCCGCCGAGACAAGCTCGGACACGATCATGACGCGGCGCCGGTCGAAGCGGTCGCCGAGCGCTCCGGCGAACGGCCCGAGGATGCCCGCGACGCCGAACGTGAGCAGCAACGACAGCGCCTGCATCCACGGCGAGTGCGTCTGGTCCCAAACGGTGAAGCCGAGCGCGGTGTACGCGGCGGCCCCGCCGGTGATGGAGATCAGACGGCCGGCCGCGATACGACGAACGGCGGTCCTGGGCGGCGTCGGCTTGGTTGAGGTGCGCATCGGACGACTCCTACGGCTCGGTGGAACGAGGGTTTCGGTGTTCTGGGAGCCCGCCGGGCGGCGGGCGCGGGTGTTAGCCCGCAGCCGGGAAGGGCATGCGGAGGCCCTTCCGATCCCTGATGAACACCTGGAGTCGCAACATAGCCGCGGAAGGATAGCACGCGATCGCACGCCGTTGGAAGAGCTCCGTCGCGAAGTTCGTCGACGTTTCGATTCAGTCGGGCAACACGATGAACCGCGCGGGACCGGCCTCGATCTCGGCGCGGATCCGTTCGATCACGTCGGCGGGCACAGGGCTGTCGAGGGTAAGTCCCATCAATGCGGTTCCGCCCCGCGTGGGCCGGCCTACGTCCATCGTCGCGATGTTGATCTGGTGTTCGCCGAGGATCGTGCCGACCTTGCCGATGATCCCCGGCCGGTCGATGTACGTGAAGAACAGCATGAACCGCGCCGGCGCCATCTCGATGTCGTAGTCGTTCACCTGCATGACCCGTTCGGCGTTCCGCTTGCCGACGAGCGTTCCTGCGACGCTCACCGGTCCCTCGTCGGTATCGGCGCGGACGTGGATCACGTTCACGTAGTCGCTCGAGACGGTCGAGCGCGTCTCGCTGATCGCGATCCCCCGCTCCCGAGCGATGGTCGGCGCATTCACGTACGAGACAGGCTCGTGAACGACGCCGGACAGCACCCCCTTCACCACGCCGAGGGTGAGCACGCGCGTGTCGCTCTCCGCGATCCGGCCGAGGTACTGCGCCTCGACACGCCGAACCGCGCCCGGCGCGAGGCCGGTGACGAGCGCGCCGAGCTTCTGCGCAAGCGGGAGGTACGGCCGGACGGTCTCGGTGACCTCGGCCGCTGCCGAGACGTTCACGGCGTAGGGGACGAACTCCCCGGAGAGGGCAAGCCGCACCATCTCTGCGATCGCGGCCCCGGCCTTGTCCTGCGCCTCCGCGGTGGCGGCCCCGAGGTGCGGCGTGACCACGACCTGATCGAACTCGAACAGCGGCGAATCGGTGGTCGGTTCGGCCTCGAACACATCGAGCGCGGCGCCGGCGAGCTTGCCGTCCTCGATCGCCTTCGCCAGTGCATCCTCGTCGACGATGCCCCCGCGCGCCGTGTTCACGATCCGCGCGCCCTCCTTCATCAGCGCGAGCTCGCGTTCGCCGATCAGCCGTTCGGTGTCGGGCGTCCGCGGAAGGTGGATGGAGATGAAGTCGGCCTGCACGAGAAGCGCCTCGACCGTCGGCATGAGCTCGATGCCCATCTCCTTGGCCCGCTCCTTCGGAACGTACGGGTCGAACGCGATCACGCGCATACCGAACGCCGTCGCCCGCTGCGTCACGAGCGCGCCGACGCGTCCCAGGCCGAGGACACCGAGCGTCTTGCCTTGGAGCTCGACGCCCTGGTACTTGGCGCGGTCCCACTGTCCCGACTTGAGGTCGTCGTTCGCGCGGGGGATGTTGCGCGCCTGCGCGAGCATGAGGGCGATCGTGTGCTCGGCCGCCGACACGATGTTGGACTGCGGCGCGTTCACCACCATGACGCCACGTCGCGTTGCCGCCTCGACGTCGACGTTGTCCAGACCGATGCCGGCGCGTGCGATCACCTTGAGGTTCTCGCCGGCGGTGATCACGTCGGAGGTCACTTCCGTCTGCGAACGCACGACGAGCGCGTCGTACGGCGCGACCGCCTGCTCCAGGTCACCGTCAGCGAGCTCCAGGCGCACGTCGACCTGGAAGTCGCGGCGAAGGAGCTCGAGCCCCGCATCCGACAGCGGCTCGGTGACGAGGACCTTCATGTGTGTTCGCTAGCCGCGCTCGGTGCCAGCCCCGTCCCTGGAGGCGTGCTCCTGAAACACGCCCTCGGCGGCGGCAACCGCCGCGCCCCGCTTCACCGGGTAGCCCAGCCGTTCCAGCGTCATCTCGAGCGCGGCGAGCCCGCGCGCGATGTCGAGCTCGCTGTAATAGCCGAAGTGCCCGATGCGGAAGACCTTCCCGCGGAGCGGTCCCTGACCCGGCGCGATCACCACGCCGAAGTCCGAACGGATCCGGTCGCTGATCGTGTCGGCATCGATCCCCTCGGGCGCGCGGATGGCCGTCACCGTCCAGTTGTCCTGCAGCCCCTCGCCGAACAGGTCGAGGCCGAGCGCCTGCACGCCGTCCTTGACCGCGCGTGACAGCATCTGGTGGCGACGCATCGCGGCGTCGACCCCGTCCTCGAAGTAGAGCTCGAGCGCGGCGGCGAGGCCCTGCATCACGCTGATCGCGGGGGTCCACGGGTTCTCCGGATGCGGCAGCTCGGCATACCGCTTGTACGAGCTCCAGTCGAAGTAGAACCGTGACATCGTGGAGCGCTCGTGCGCCTGCCATGCGCGTTCGGAGATCGCGACGAACGCGAGCCCGGGTGACGCGGACAGGGCCTTCTGCGACCCGCCGACGGCGACGTCGACCCCCCACTCGTCGAAGGCGAACGGAACCGCGCCCAGGCTCGAGACGACGTCGACGATCACGAGCGCGCCCGCGTCGCGCGCGACGCGCGCGAGCTCTCGAACCGGCTGGATGACGCCCGTCGACGTCTCGGAGTGCGTGAGCAACACCGCCTTGACGCGAGTCTCGGCGAGCGCGGCCGCGACGTCAGACGGGTCGACGCGACGGCCCCACTCGTACTCGACGGTCCGAACGACGAGCCCATGCGCCTCGGCGAGCTTGGTCCAGCGCTCGGAGAAGTAGCCGGCCAGTGGCACGAGCACCTCGTCCCCGGGCGAGAGGACGTTCTGGACCGCCGACTCGAGTCCGCCCGTTCCCGATGACGTCATCACCAGCACGTCGGCGCGATCGGTCCGATAGAGCTGCTTCAAACGCTCCGTCACCTGTCGCATCAACGCGCCGAAGCCGGGTCCGCGGTGGTAGACGAGCGGGCTGCCTTGCGCCAGCAGCACCTCGGGCGGGATCGGCGTCGGCCCCGGGGCAAGGAGGATCTCGGGCCGGTTCATCCGCATTGCTCCTAACGGGGGGTCGTTCGAGGAACGAACGCGGTCAGCGTATCACCGGCACCGCTGCGTCCCGACAGCGATCGCGGACGTCAGGGTGCGATCAATTGCTCGGCGGCTTGAGCTTTCGCAGATCGACCTCGGGGTCGGCGAGCCGTGCGGGGTCCGGGCGGACGCCCCCGACGATCAGCGGCATCGAACGGCGCACATCGTGCTTCCAGTTCATGCTGAAGGTCGAGAGCAGCCGGCCGTCCTTCAGCAGGAACGCGGCGAACCTCCGCTCGTCGACGTTCCCTCTGATCACCGTCTGGTCCCATTCGGTCGCGAACCCCGACATCTGGATCTCAGTGTCGTACTGGTCGGACCAGAACCAATGCGCGTCGTCAAACACCTCGTTCGCGCCGAGCATGTTCTTCGCGACGTGCTCCCCCATCTTCAACGCGTTGTCGAAGTGCTCCACGCGGATCGACCCGAACACCGGATGGTCGTGCCGCGCGACGTCGCCAATCGCCCAGATCCCGTCGATCGACGTCCGCAACGTCGCGTCGACGGGGATGCCGTTGTCCGTGGGAACGTCGCTCTTCTCAGCCACCTCAGTGACCGGTTGCACGCCGATACCGACGACGGCCATCTCGCCCTCGATCCTCCGACCCTCCTTGGTCACGAGCGCCTCGAACCGGCCGTCACCCTCGAACCGTTCCGCCCCGTCGTGGAAGATCATCTCCACGCCGTGATCGCGGTGGAGCGCCTCGATCGCTCCGCCGAGCTGGGGACCGAGGACTCGTTCGAGCGGCGTGCCGGCAAACTCGACGACGGTGACGTCGAGGCCGAGCTGCCGCAGCGACGCAGCGACCTCGGCGCCGATGAATCCCATCCCCACGAGGACGGCCTTGGACGCGTTCTTCGCCGAGCTCCTGATCGCGTCGGCGTCCGGCGCGAAGCGAAGGTCATGGACGCCCGGGAGCTCGAGCCCCGGAAGCGGCAGCCGGCGGTTGCGCGATCCAGTCGCAATGACCAGCTGATCGAACGCAACGCGGCTGCCATCGCCGAGCTCGACCTCTCGGGCCGATACGTCGACTCGCTCTACGCGAACACCGAACCGCGCATCGACGTTGTTCTCCTCGTACCACTCCGGAGGACGAACGAGGTGATGGTCCGACTCGCCGCGGAGGTACTCCTTCGAGAGCGGTGGCCGCTCGTACGGCGGCATCGGCTCCTCGCCGATGAGCACGACGTCGCCGTCGTATCCGGCGTCGCGGAGCGATCCGGCCGCCGTGCCTCCGCCTTCGCCTGCGCCGACGATGACGAACGTCGTCATCGGTTCCGGAGTCTCATCGCGGGCTGAACTTCCGTGCGGTGCCGATCGTCACTGCTCGTTGATGAACACCTGGACCTCGCCGCCTTCGACGCGTAGCTGGAACGAGTCCACGGACTCGGTCGCCGGTCCGCCGATCACCTCGCCCGTCGTGACGTCGAACTGACTGCCGTGACACGGGCACTCGACGGTCGTGCCGTCGAGCTCTCCTTCGGCAAGCGAGCATCCCTGGTGCGTACAGACGTCGTCGAACGCGTGCAGGTCGCCTTCGACGTTCGCGATGGCCACCATCCGGTCGCCCGCGCCGAACGAGCTCATCTCGCCCTCGGCGACCTCACCCTCCGGCCCGACCTTGACCCACTCACCAGCCATGCTCGATTCCCTCCTGATGTCTTGGCCCGATGACGTGGCCGCTCGACCCTCGCTGTACTTCCGTGATGCGGCGCGAACGTGCGGCAGCGTATCGCAACCCGCTTTGCCACTCCGACTACCTCAGGCGCGGCGCCGAGCGAGCAGATCCGGCGTCAAGTAGCCGACACCCGCGACGAGATACAGCCCGGCGAGGATCAGGAACCCCCACCGAAAATCGATCGGGAGCATCGACGGGATCAGGGCACCAGCCACCCACGCCACCTGGAACACGACCTCGTACCGAACGAACACGCGCCCGTGCGCGCCACCCGGCGCAAGGCGCTGCATCAGACTCTGGAACGCGAGCCGCCCGAGCTCGGCAGACGCGCCGACGACGACGCCGAAGACGACGAGAACCGGTAGCGAGAACGCGACGAACGCGAGCACCGCACCGATCCCGGCGCCGATCACGCACGCGACGACCACCGCCTCTTCTCTCAGCGATGACGGGAGGCGGGGCGCGATGAGATCGCCGACGTAGCCGCCGGCCGTTCCGGCCGCGGCGAGGACGCCGAACCACCACGCCGGCTCGCCGCTTCGTCGAAGGGCGAACGCCAGCGCGAAGAGCAGGAACCCGGTCGCGGCGCGAAGGCCGGCGGCCCCGATCGCGGGCGCCGCGAGGGCGGGGATCGCGCCTGTACGGGTCACCTCGGCCTCGCCGCCGCGGAGCCTGGGGTGGGGCAGTCGAAGGTTCAAGAGCGCGGCGACCGTGTACGTGATCGCGGCGCCGTACAAGGTCGCCTCCGCGCCGCCGAACCGCAGCAACACCAGGGCGGGCCCGGCCCCCAACACCGCACCGGCCGCGGCGATCCGGCCGAGCCGCGCGTTCGCGCGCACCAACCCCTCGGTGCGACCGGCGTACGCGACGGCGAGCCCGTTCTTGGTGATCGCGTGCACCTTCGACAGCGCCAGGAGGATGAACGCCGCGGGGAACAGCAGGAGCGTCCCGAACCGCGGAGCCGCGTACAGCGCCACGACGGCGCGCCCGAGCGCCGCGACGAACGAGATCTGGCGCCGGGGCCCCGCTCGGTCGAGTAGCGGGACGAGGAACGGAGCGGCGAACGCCAGCGGCGCCGTCGTCAAGGCGAGGTAGAGCGCGACACGCCCTCGCGCCTCCCCCACCGGAAGGTCGAAGAACACCGAGCCGGCGAGGGCGATCGCGACGAACGCGTCACCCGCGACGGATACGAGGTGAGCGAGCCCGTACCGCTCGAGCGGTTGGTCGGAGCGCCACATGCGGCCGATCGGACTGATCAGCGCCTCGAGCAGACCGACCAAACCGAGCAGGATCAGCTGCCACCACGGGTACCGCCGGGAAGCCGGATCGACCCTCACCGGCGCGATGAGCTCAGCTCTCCGACAGCCGCCGGAGCAACAGCTCGCGGACGGCTTTGGCGTCCGCCGAGCCGCGCGACTTCTTCATCACGGCACCCAGGACGGCGTTCAGGGCGCCCTCCTTGCCGCGGCGGTACTGCTCGACCGGCCCTGGGTTCTCGGTGATCGCTTCCGTTACCCACGTCTCGAGCGCAGACGTGTCGGTCACCCGGCGCAGCGCCCGGCGATCGACGATGTCGTCCACCTCGTCGCCCGTCTCCACGACATCCTCGAGCACCTGTTTCGCCGCGGTCTGCGACAACGTTCCGTCCTCGATCAGCCGCACGAGGTCGGCGACGTGCTGCGGCGTCACCTTCGTCTCGTCGAGCTCCACGCGCGCCTTGTTCAGCAGCCCGGCGAGGTCCTGCGTCACCCAGTTCGCAGCGGCGCGCGGATCGGCACCGAGCGCGACGACGTCCTCGAAGAACCGAGCGGTCGACGTTGAAGCGACGAGGAGCCGTGCCTGTTCCGGTTTCAGCGCGTGGCCGGCCACGTAGCGGGCGCGCGTTGCAGCGGGAAGCTCCGGCAGCGATGCGCCGACCCGATCGACCCACGACGGCTGCGGAGCGAGCGGCGGAAGATCCGGCTCGGGGAAGTAGCGGTAGTCGAACGCCTCCTCCTTCGAGCGGAGCGTGTGCGTGCTCCCCCTTTCCTCGTCGAAATGCCTGGTCTCCTGGACGAGCGTCTCGCCGGCATCGAGCGCCGCGCGCTGCCGCTGTTCCTCGTACCTGAGAGCGCGGTCGAGCGACCGGATCGAGTTGAGGTTCTTGATCTCGACCTTCGTCCCCAGTTCCGCAACCCCGACTCGCCGCGTCGAGATGTTCGCGTCACACCTGAGCGAACCTTCCTCCATCCGAACATCGGACACGCCGACCGCCTCGAGGGTCGCGCGGAGCTCGGCGAAGTACGCGCGCGCCTCGTCGGGTGAGCGCATGTGGGGCTCGCTCACCACCTCGACGAGCGGGACGCCGGCTCGGTTGTAATCGATCAGCGCGTAGTCGGCCTGATCGATGCGCCCGGACCGACCGACGTGCGTCGTCTTTCCGGTGTCCTCCTCCATGTGCACGCGAGTGATCCCGATCCGACGGGTCTCGGCGCCGACCTGGATCTCCATGTGCCCATCGATGCAGATCGGGAGGTCGTACTGGCTGATCTGGAAGTTCTTCGGCATGTCGGGATAGAAGTAGTTCTTCCTGTGGAACAAGCTCTCATCGGCGATTCGGCAGTTGAGCGCGAGCCCGATCCGAACGATGTACTCGATCGCCTTCGCGTTCGGGACGGGGAGCGACCCGGGGAGACCCAAGCAGACCGGGCACACGTTGGTGTTCGGCGGCGCGCCGAACTCGTTCCTGCACCCGCAGAACATCTTCGTCTCGGTCGAGAGCTCGACGTGGCACTCGAGGCCGATGACGCTCTCGTACTCCGCCATGACGCGCGAAGCGTATCCGACCGCCGTGACCCTCCTTACGCACCACGGGGCAACCCGAGGCAGTCCAATCGGTAACGGGCGAGAACCAATGAGGGGACGAATCGCTCGAGAGCGCCGCTACAGTGGCTCGATGAGGCGGGCGAACCATGGTGACCGCACGAGCGCCTCCCCCGCAATGATCTGGACCGCCCTCACGGCCGTCTACATCATCTGGGGCACCACCTATCTGGCGATCCGCGTTTCGAACGAGACGCTCCCACCGCTGATCGCCGCGGGGTTCCGGTTCTTCGTCGCCGGGCTCGTGCTCTACGCCGTGACGGTGCGGCGCGGCGACGTCGAGGGCGACCGTCCGACGCGCCAGAACTGGATCGCAGCGGGCCTCGTCGGTGCGGGTCTCGTCGCGGGGGGGAACGGGCTCGTCGTGCTCGCGGAGCGAACGGTTCCATCGGGCACAATCTCGCTGATCATCGCGCTCGTTCCGTTGTGGATGGCGCTGGTCGATCGGGTGCTCCTGCGACACGAGGTCGGGTGGCTGACCACGATCGGCCTGGTCATGGGGTTCGGCGGCGCCGCGCTGCTGATCGGCGGGACGGCGTTCGACGGGTACGCGCCGCTGTCGGGTCTCCTCGTCGGCGTCGTCGCCTCGATGAGCTGGACGGCGGCGTCGCTCTATTCGCGCAACGCGCCGCTCCCGAAGCGTCCGCTGGTCGGAGCGGGCATGGAGATGTTGATCGGTGGGCTGATCCTCGTCCTCGCCGGCGTCGCGCGCGGCGAGATCGCGTTGATCCGGTACGAGGACTTCTCGGTGGAGTCACTGCTCGCGCTGGGCTACCTCATCACGATCGGGTCATGGGTGGGCTACACCTCGTACGTGTGGTTGCTCCGGAACGCGCGCACATCGCTGGTGTCGACGTACGCGTACGTGAACCCCGTCGTCGCCGTGTTCCTCGGATGGCTCATCCTGGACGAGACGATCACGCTCCGAACGTTCATCGCCGGCGCGATCGTCGTGATCGGCGTCGCCATCATTATCTCGACGGGCCGACCCGAGCGCGGTGAGGAATCCGGCGACGATTTGCCTGAACGCGAAGAAGCCGTCGCCTAGCGCTACGCGGCGAGGTCCGTGACCAGTCGAGGACGTCCGTCGAAGGCGATCGATTCCTCGAGCGCGAACGCCGTCCGGAGCACCACGTCCTCGCGCAGCACCGGCGCGGTGATCTGCAAGCCGACCGGCAGGCCCTTCTCGTCGAGGCCGCTGGGGATCGAGATCGCCGGCATGCCGGACAAGTTCGCCGGGATCGTGAACACGTCGTTCAGGTACATGGCGAGCGGGTCGTCGACCTTCGCGCCGATCGGGAACGCCGTCGTCGGAGACGTCGGCGACACCAGCACGTCGAAGTCGCTGAACGCGGCCTCGTAGTCGCGGATGATCAGCGTCCGCACCTTCTGGGCCTGCCCGTAGTAGGCCTCGTAGTAGCCGGCCGAGAGCGCGTACGTCCCGAGCATGATCCGGCGCTTCACCTCGGCTCCGAACCCCGCGCCCCGCGTCCGGGTCATCATCTCGACGGAATCGGCGCCGTCGACGCGCAGCCCGTACCGAACGCCGTCGTACCGCGCCAGGTTCGACGACGCCTCCGACGGCGCGATCAGGTAGTACGCCGACAGGGCGTAGTCGGTGTGTGGCAGCGACGTCTCGCCGACGGTGGCGCCGAGCCCGGCGAGCCGGTCGATCGCGTCGCGGACGCTCGACTCGACGCCGGCCTCGACGCCCTCGCCGAACGCCTCGCGCACGACGCCGACGCGGAGGCCGTCGATCCCGCCGTCGATCCCCTCCGTGTAGTCGCGTCGCGGCGTATCGAGGCTCGTGGCGTCAAGGTCGTCTTTCCCGGCGATGCACGAGAGCAGCGTGGCGGCGTCGCGAACGCCTCTCGTGAACGTCCCGATCGTGTCGAGCGACGACGCGAACGCGATCAAGCCGTACCGGCTGATCAGCCCGTACGTCGGCTTCAACCCGACGACGCCGCAGAGCGACGCGGGCTGACGGACCGAGCCGCCCGTGTCCGTCCCGAGGGCCCAGATCGCCTCGCCCGCCGCGACCGCCGCCGCGCTCCCGCCGCTCGAGCCGCCCGGCACCATCGCCAGGTCCCACGGGTTGTGCACCGGCCCGAACGCGGAGTTCTCGTTCGACGAGCCCATGGCGAACTCGTCGCAGTTCGTCTTACCGAGAAGGACCGAGCCGTCCTCTTTCAGTCGCTTCCACGGCGTGCAGTCGTACGGCGGCACGTAGCCGTCGAGGATCTTCGAGCCGCACGTCGTCTCGACGCCGCGCGTGGAGAGCACGTCCTTCAGGGCCAACGGGATGCCGGCCACTGCCGGCGCGCCGCCCGACGCGATGCGAGAGTCCGCCGCTGCTGCTTGCTCCTGCGCAGCGTCCCGGCGACGGGCCAGGAACGCGCGGACACGGTCCTCGACCGCCTCGGTCCGTTCGAAGCACGACGCGGTGATCTCGACGCACGACGTCTCGCCGGCGCGAAGCATCGCGCCGAGCTCCGTTGCGGTGCGGTCGCAGAGCGCAGTCACGTCATTCGACCTCGACGATGCGCGGAACCTTGAACCGGTCGTCCTCGACCTCCGGCGCGTTCGCCAGGACCTCCTCGACGGGGAGGCTCGGCGTGAGCTCGTCGGGGCGAAGCACGTTCGACCGCGGGATCGCGTACGCCGTCGGAGGCACGTCCTCCGTCGCCACCTCACCCACCTTCGCCGCGTTGTCGAGGATCACGGCGAGCTGTACGCGGAGGCGTTCCTTCTCCTCGTCGGAGAGCTCGAGGCGCGCGAGCCGAGCGACGTGATCGATGTCAATCTCGACCGGCACGCCCGAAGTCTAGTCGCGAGCTCTCAGTCGCCGTCCCGGAGGAGGCGTTCGGCCGCCTCGGGCGTGAGACCGCTTAGCCTGCGTTGGCCGAGTCGCCGCAACAGCTCCCGCCAGCCGGGGTCGTCACCGAGGGCGGATCGCAGGATCGGCCTCGCCTGCTCGATCATGTCGTACTGCGTCGCCATCCTGACGGCCGTCCAGAACGACAGCTCCGGATTCCCCGGAACGAGCGCAAACGCCGCCTCCGATTCCTTCGCCGCGGCTTCGACGTCGCCGGCATCGCTCAGCTCGGACGCTCGTTCCTCGTGGTCGTACGCGCGCTTCAGCCGGAGCAGCCGAGCGAGCTCGTGGAGCGGCTTTGGATGGTCGTCCACGCGAACGTCGACGAGCACGTCCTCCCACGGCTTCTCGGTCCGCTCCCCCCGAACGACCAGGATCCTCGCCGCTTGCTTGCCACGGATGTCGCCGCCTTCGGCCTCGGCGGCTTCCAGCGCGGCCAGGAATCGGTCGGCGAGGTCGCCCCAGGTCGTCTCGAACGCGACGGTCATCGCATCCCACACGGTGTCTCGACGCATCATGTTCGCCTGGCACGAGAAGCCGTCGCCGATCCGGTGGCCGGCTTCGGGGATGCAGCTTTCGCCCGTGTGAACGGCGACGCCGCCGTGCGCGTCGAGGACGGCCACCTGCCGGTGCGCACGCTCCTCGTCCATCGCCACTCGTTCCGCGAGCGCCTCGGAGGCGCTCTTCCCCGAGCGCATCAGATCGAGCGCGAGCGGACCGTGGTCGATCAGCGCCGATGCCTGTGTGGCGACCGCACCGACGCCCGCCTCCGCCCAACACACGATGCCCGCCGCGAACCAGTGCGACTGCACGGCGACGCCAAGGTCGCCCTGGTCCGGATCGCGAGCGACGATCGAGTACGTCATCGCGTCACCTGAACAGCCCGAACCGCGGCTCGACGCGCTGGGCCATCGCGGCGGCGGCGAACGCGTTTCCCACGAGCCACACGTCGGTGATCGGGCCGACGCCACCGGGGACCGGCGTGATCGCCTCGGCCCTCAGCGCGACGCCGTCGAAATCGAGGTCGCCGACCATCCGCGTCTTGCCGGTCGATGCGTCCTTCACCGCGTTGATGCCCACGTCGATGGCGATCACGCCGTCACGAACCATCTCTCCGGTCACCAAACCGGGTTTGCCCGCGGCCACGATGAGGATGTCCGCCTGTCGTGTGAAGTCTCCCAGCCGTCCCGCCGCAGCGGTTCGGCTGTGCGCGGTGATCACCGTCATGTTCCGCTCCAGGCCGAGCCACTGCGCGGGCTTTCCGACGCTGTTCGAGCGGCCCACGACGACGAGCGTCCGACCGGAGTAATACGTCGACGCGTCGTGGCCCTGAGACGTGACGTACGAGTCGAGCAGGTAGAAACACGATGCCGGCGTCGACGGCAGGAATCGCGGTTGCCCCTGGGCGAGGAGACCGGCGTTCAACGGGTGCACGGCCTCGATGTCCTTGGTCGGCTCGAGCGCGCTGTTCACAGCGGCTTCGGGAACGTGGTCGGGTAGCGGTTGCAACACGAGCACCCCCGTCACGCGAGGATCGGCGTTCATCTTGCCGATCGTGGCCACGACGTCGGCGAGCTCTGCGTCCGCGGGGAGGCGTTCGGAGACATACCGGTACTCGAGCCCCTCGGCGAGACGGCGCACGTGCTTCTCGTACGCCTGCGCGTCGAAGGACTCGCCCACCATCACCGTGGCCAGCCCGGGACGAACCGCCGAGAGCCGCAGAACGCGCAGCTCCTCCTCGATCTCTGCTCGGAGCTGCTCGGCGACGGCGTTGCCGTCGATCACGGTCGCACCCATCGTCACGCCGGCCCGAGCCGGCTCATGAACTCGTCCTCGTCGATCACCTCGACGCCGAGCTCTTCGGCCTTCGCCAGCTTCGACCCCGCGTTCCCGCCGGCCACGACGAAGTCGGTCTTCTTCGAGACGCTCGATGCGACACGCGCGCCGGCCGCCTGCGCCGCCGCGGTTGCTTCGTCTCGCGAGAGGCGATCGAGTCCGCCGGTGAGCACCAGCGTCTTGCCTTCGAGCCTTCCGCGTCCGGATCGCTTCGGCCGTTCGTCGGCCATCCGAACGCCGGCGACACCGAGCTTCTCGAGCAGCGCGTTGTTCTCCGGATCCTGGAACCACTCGTGCACGCTCCGGGCGATCTCCAATCCGATCTCCGGAACATCGTCGATCTGCTCTGCCGACGCCTCGCTCAACCCGTCGATGGAGCCGAACGCCCGAGCGAGCACCTGCGCGACGTGCGTACCGACGTGCGGGATGTTCAGCGCGACGAGCAGGCGCCACAGCGGCTGCTTCTTCGCCTTCTCGATCGCCGCGAGCAGGTTGGTGATCGACTTGTCCGCGAATCCCTCGAGCTGTGCCAGGTCATCCGCAGACAGCGAGAAGATGTCGCCGGGATCCTTGATCAGTCCCCGGTCCAGGAGCTGGATCCCGGTCTTGTACCCGAGGCCCTCGATGTCCATCGCGCCGCGCGACGCGAAGGCGAACAGCCACTCGATGTTCTGTGACGGACAGCCGCGCTTGTTCGGACAGCGCCGGTACGCCTCACCGGGCCGTCGGACGAGCTCGGTTCCGCACGACGGGCAGCGCTCCGGGAACGTCCACCTCCGGGCGCCGCGCTTCCGCTTCGACAGCACGGGGCCGACGACCTCGGGGATGACGTCACCGGCTCGTCGAACGATGACGTGGTCGCCCACGCGGACGTCCTTGCGAGCGACCTCGTCCTCGTTGTGCAGCGTCGCCGTCGTGATGGTGACGCCGGCGACGTGTACGGGCTCGAGGTTGGCGAACGGGGTGACGATCCCCGTACGGCCGGTGTGCACGTCGATGCTGCGGAGCACGGTCGTGCGCTCCTCCGGAGGGAACTTGTAAGCGATCGCCCACCGCGGAGCATGGCTCGTGGCGCCGAGCTCCTCCTGCAACGGGATCTGGTCCAGCTTCACCACGACGCCGTCGATCTCCCAATCGACGCTGTGGCGGTTCTTCTCCCAGTGGTCGAGGTAGGCGATCACACCGTCGAGGTCGTCGACGACCTCGCTGGTCGGCGCGACGGGGAGCGCTGCGTCGCGGCACCATGTGAGAAACCCGGAGTGTGAGTCGAACCTGATCCCCGCGGCGAACCCGAACGAGTGCACCCACAATGCAAGTGGACGGCTCGCCGACACCTTGGGGTCCTTCTGTCGAAGCGAGCCCGCCGCCGCGTTCCGAGGGTTCGCGAACGGACGTTGTTCCGCGTCGAGCAGCTGTTCGTTCAGCCGTTCGAACCCCTTGACCGACAGATAGATCTCTCCGCGCACCTCGAGGTACTCGGGCGGGTCCTTCACCCGCAGTCGCTGCGGAACGCTTCGAACGGTGCGGACGTTCGCGGTGATGTCCTCGCCGATGCGGCCGTCGCCGCGCGTCGCGCCCTTGGCGAGCAGACCCTTCTCGTACGTCAGGGCGACGGCAATGCCGTCGATCTTCGCCTCGCACGAGTACCGAGCACCGGTCCCCACCGCCCGCTCGACCCGTGCCGCCCACGCCTCGAGCTCGCCGTGGGAGAACGCGTTGTCGAGCGAGAGCATCCGCGCGCGATGCTCGACCGGCGCGAATAGGTCGGCGGGCGAGATTCCAACTCGCTGCGTCGGGCTGTCGGGCGTGACGAGCTCGGGAAACCGCTCTTCCAGCGAGGCGAGCTCGCGCGTGAGCTCGTCGTACTCGGCGTCGGAGACCTCCGGGTCGTCCAGCACGTAGTACCGGTACGAGTGGTAGTTGAGCTGGTCGCGGAGCTCTTCGACGCGCACCTGTGCGCCGGCGAGCTCGCGCTCCGTCTTGGAGACCTGCTTCTGGGCGGCGCTCACGCGGCGAGCTCCACGGGCCCGGCGAGGCCGATGCGATCGCCCACCACGACAACCCCACCGAGAACGCCGCGAACCTTCTTGAGGTAGGTGAGCGCTCCCGCGAGGCCGTTCTTCTTCGGCAGGATGGCCTGAACGCCGGCAGCCGCGGCGTCCGCGAGCATGCAGGAGTCCGCCAACACGGCGAGACCGTCGACGGGCGTATGCCCGTGGCCCATCGTCATCGAGATGCCGACGCCCTGCTTGCTCGGCGGGACGACGATGGCAACGGTCGAGTCGTTCGACCGGCGAAGCACGGTCAGCTTTTGCCGGCGCCGTCCGAGGATGAAGTAGTCGCCGCCGCAGTTCACCGTGACCTCATCGACCTCTTTCGCCAGGAACCGGCCGACGTGGTCGGTGACGGCGCCTTGGAAGGAGTACATCGGACCGACGCCGGCAAGGCGAGCCGCCGCGACGATCTCGCGCACGATCTGAGGCGCATCCTCGGGCACCGCGATGGGTCGCTTGCTGTTCCCGACCTGGGGATTCCGCAGCGTGTAGGCGTGCAGCTGCTCCCAGAACGAAAGCGCCGCGGCACGTGACTCCTCGTTGATGTCCTTGCCCGCCTGGATGTGCAGGGTCATGTCCTGCACCTGGATCTCGAAGGTGCGGGGCTTGCGCCGGAGGAGTCTCATGCGTGCATGCCTTCGCGTTGTGACGGGCGGATGATATCCGCAGGCAGGCACGCGCTCCGGGTGCGTCGCGGCGACGCGAGGACCGCGCCCCCATCGAACGTCAGCGGATCGAACGAACGATCCTGCCGCCGCCGAGGAGCTCGTCGCCGTCGTACACGACGACGCTCTGGCCGGGCGCGACGCCGCGCTGCTGCGTTCGGAACTCCACGCGCATCTCGCCGGCCGTCGACTCGACAACCGCCGGAACGTCGTCGCCGCGGTAGCGCAGCCGGACCTCAGCCTCGAACGGTCCGTCTGCCGGCGGTTGTCCGGCCACCCATGACACGCGATCGGCGACGAGCGCCCGCCGCCCGAGCAGGTCGCCCGTCCCCACGAGGACACGGTTGGAGGAGGCGTCCACGTCGACGACGTACGTCCGCTCGCCTGTCGAGACGCCGAGTCCGCGCCGCTGCCCCACCGTGAACCGGAACGACCCGTCGTGTTCGCCCACGACCCGGCCGTCGGCGTCGACGATGTCCCCGCTCCGAACCAGTGACGGCATATGCGTCTCGAGGAACGCCGCATGATCGGCACCGGGCACGAAGCACACCTCTTGCGAATCGGGCTTGGTGGCGACCGGCAGCCCGAACCGCGCCGCCAGGCCTCGCGTCTCCGCCTTCGGCATGCCCCCCACCGGGAACAGCGATCGCGAGAGCTCGCCCTGGCCGAGCGTGTGCAGCATGTACGACTGATCCTTCGCCACGTCGTGACCCTTGCGCAGGTGCCACGTGCCGCTCTCGTCGCATACGGTCCGGACGTAGTGACCCGTCGCAACGTGGTCGATGCCGAGCTCGTTCGCGCGCCGAAGGAACGCGCCGAACTTGATGTGCTCGTTGCAGCGCGTGCACGGGTTCGGCGTCCGGCCGGCCTCGTGCTCGGAGAAGAAGTCGGTCAGGACCGTCTCAGCGAACGTCTCGCTCATGTCCACGATCTCGAACGCGAATCCGCCGATCCGTGCCACCTCGGCGGCGTCTGCGCGCGCCGCCGGACCGCAACAGCCGTGGTCGACACCGTCGGACGAGTGGATCAGCTCCATGTGCGAGCCGAGCACCTCATAGCCCTGCTCGCGCAGGAGGCACGCCGCAACCGACGAATCAACACCGCCGGACATGGCGACGAGCACCGATCCCTTGGAAGGCATGACTCGATGCTACGACGCCCTGCGCCGCACGCCTCGGCAGGACTGGTCGAGGAAGGGCGCGGGTATCCTCGCCGAGCGGATGCAGATCGTCGTGTTGATCAAGTACGTCCCCGAGCCGCTCGGCACGCCGACGCTCGGCGACGACTTCCTGCTCGTCCGGGAGGGCGTCGAGGGCGCGCTCGATCCGGGAGACGAGTACGCCGTCGAGGCGGCCCTCCAGCTCGTCGAGGCGCAGGGCGGCGAGGTCACGCTCGTCTCGATGGGACCCGAGGTCGCGATGTCCGCGATCCGCAAGGGGCTTTCGATGGGCGCGCACCGGGGGATCCTGGTCTCCGACCCGTCGCTCCGTGGCGCCGACGCGCTCGTGACGGCCAAGGTTCTGGAGGCCGTTGTCCGGCGGAACCCATTCGATCTAGTCCTCGCCGGGGTCGAGTCGACCGACGGCTATACCGGCACGCTCCCGATGACCGTGGCCGAGCTCCTCGGCATCCCCAGCGCGACGTTCGCGCGCACGGTCGAGGTGTCCGACGGGATGCTTCGCATCGAGCGGCAGACGGAAGGCGGATTCGACGTGGTCGAGTGCCTACTGCCGGCGCTCGCCACGGTGACCGGAAGCGCCGCCGAACCTCGCTACCCGACACTGAAGGGGATCATGTCGGCGAAACAGAAACCCGTCGAGCAGGTCACGATCGGAGACCTGGGCCTTGCGGCCGATGACCTGAAACCATCACAGCGCGTCACGGCCGCAACTCCGGCTCCCGAGAAGGGACCCGGCGAGATCCTGCAGGCCGGCGACGACGCATACGCAAAGGTCGCGGACCTCCTGGCCGACGCGAAGGTGATCTGACGTGATGATGTGGGTCTACGCCGAGGTCACGAACGACGGGCCCAAACCGTCGGCGCTCGAGCTCCTCGCCAAGGCCCGCGCGCTCGGCGGCGACGTCGCCGCTATCTCGCTCGGTCCCGGGGCGACAGCGTCTGCGAACGAGCTCGGCGAGCACGGGGCCGCAACCGTCTACGCCAGCGACGACGAGGCGTACGACGATGGCCTCGGGCGGCCGCAGGCGTTCGCGCTCGAAGCGCTCGCGCGCGAGCACTCCCCTGACGTCATCTTGTTCTCGACGAGCTACGACGCACGTGACGTCGCGGGTCGTCTGCAGGCGCGGCTTGGCACCACGTTGATGAGCAATGCCACCGACGTGCCGGGCGACGACGCCGCGCAGGCGCAGATCTTCGGGGGGAGCCGAATCATCGACGTCGCGCTCGAAGGCGCCACGCCGAGGCTGGTGCTCGTTCGCCCCAAGTCGTTCGTCCCCGAACGCGTCGGCGGAAGAGCGAACGTCGTGCCGGTCGACGTCCAGATCCCCGACGACCTGCGGTCGGCGAAGCGCGTCGAACGCCATGAGGAAGAGGCGGCGGGTCCGAAGCTCGAGGACGCGAAGGTCGTCATCGCCGGCGGCCGCGGCCTGCAGGACCCGTCGAATTTCAGGCTGCTGGAAGAGCTTGCCGAGGCGATCGGAGACGCAGCCGTCGGCGCGAGCCGCGCGGTCGTCGACGCTGGCTGGGTTCCGTACAGCTACCAGATCGGCCAGACAGGCAAGGCGGTTCGCCCCGAGGTGTACATCGCCGTTGGCATCAGCGGTGCGACGCAGCACGTCGTGGGGATGAAGGCGTCGAAGCGGATCATCGCGGTCAACCGTGACGGCGACGCGCCGATCTTCCGCCTGGCGGACGTGGGGATCGTCGGCGACGCGCTCAGCGTCGTTCCCAAGCTGATCGAGGCGATCAACTCCCGACGGGGGTCCGGGGGGTAGCACGGTGAGCGAAGCGAACGTCGTGCGAACCCTGGTCTCAACCCTCTGACTGGCGTCGGGATGATCGGGGCCCGGTTCGACGACCTGACGCCGGGCCAGGAGCGCTCGTTCGAGTTCGCGGATCCGGTGGGCGTTCTCGAGGCCCGACGCGCCGACGAGGTCGGGCCGATCATCGCTGCCGCGGAGGCCGCCGCGTCGCGAGGGCTCTGGGCCGCCGGGTTCGTCGCGTACGAAGCCGCCCCGGGACTCGACCGCGCTCTCGTCGTGCGCGAGCGAAGGGCGGGAGATGTCTTCGACGACCTGCCGCTCGGGTGGTTCGCCCTGTTCGACGCCAAGATCGACGTTGCCCCGATGCAGCCGGTGGCGGCGCGTTCCACGCTGCACGAGGCCATGCCGTGGCGCGCGTCGGTCGATCTCGCGCGATACGAGACGACGATCGAACGCATCCGCGAGCTCATCGCCGCCGGCGAGACGTATCAGGTGAACCACACGATTCGGCTGAACGCGCGGATCCGCGGCGACGAACGCGGACTCTACCGCGACCTTGCGCTCGCTCAGCGAGGGGGGTTCGCGGCATACCTGAACATCGGCCGGTATCGCGTCCTGTCGGCCTCTCCTGAGCTGTTCCTCCGCGTGGACGGCACCCACGTGACGACCCGACCGATGAAGGGAACCGCGCCGCGCGGGCGCTGGCTCGAGGAGGATGAGCGGATCGCCGCGGAGCTCGTCGCCTCTGAGAAGGATCGCGCCGAGAACGCGATGATCGTCGATCTGTTGCGGAACGATCTCGGGCGCATCGCTCTCGCCGGCACGGTCGCGGTGTCTCGGATGTTCGAGCCGGAGCGCTACGAGACGGTATGGCAGCTCACGTCGACAGTTGCCGCCGATCTCGCACCCGGAACTGCGCTCGTCGACGTGTTCCGGGCGCTGTTCCCGAGCGGTTCTGTGACCGGAGCGCCGAAGGTTTCGACGATGCGCATCATCCGGGACGTGGAGGACTCACCGAGGGGCGTGTACTGCGGCGCGGTCGGATACCTCGCGCCGAGCGGGTCCGGCGAACCGCGGGCGAACTTCGGTGTGGCGATCCGAACCGTGGTCGTCGACTCGCAGTCGGGAACGGCTGAATACGGAGTCGGCGGCGGGATCACGTACGACTCTTCGCCGGAAGCCGAGTACGGAGAGATCCTGGCGAAGGCCCGCGTGCTGTCCTCGGCCCGGCCTGCGTTCGAGCTGCTCGAGTCGATCCGGTTCGAGCCGGACGAAGGGTTTCGTCACCTGTCCGAGCACCTCGAGCGGCTTCGGTCGTCAGCTCAGTACTTCGGGTTTCGGTTCGATGCGGAGTCCGCCCTGGCGGCGTGCAAGCGTGCGGTCGAGGACGCCGCCGAGCCGGTGCGGATCCGACTGACACTCGCACGTGACGGAACGGTCGACGTCACCTCGAGCGCGCTCGAGCCGAGCCCTGGGCCGCGCGTGCGGCTGGCGATCGATGACGAGCCCGTCGATCCGGACGACGCCTTTCTGTTCCACAAGACGACGCTGCGGGAACCCTACGAGCGCCGGAGGGCGAAGCGACCCGATACCGACGACGTCTTACTCGTCAACACTCGGGAAGAGGTCACCGAAAGCACGATCGCCAACGTCGCCCTCCTGTTCGGCGACAGATGGGTCACACCACCACTCGACGCGGGGCTCCTGCCCGGCGCTTACCGTGCCGTGCTGCTGCGCGATGGGACGCTGACCGAACGACGCGTGACGCTCGACGAGCTTCGTCGCGCGGACGATGTGGCACTCGTCAGCTCGGTCCGGGGGTGGCGGGCCGCGGAGATCGTCCCGTGAACCTCGACGACGTACGCACCGTGCATCTCGGGCAGTTCACGCATGAGCACGCCGAGGAGATCGCCGGGGAGCTGGAACACGCGGGGATCGCCTGGTGGTACAAGGCGCCCGGCTTCTTCAGCCAGATCTGGGAGCTGGGCGTTCGGCTGTTCGTCGATCGGGATCGCTTGGACGAAGCGCAGGCCATCGCCGCGAAGGTGTTGGCGCGTGGTACATCGGCAGAAGAACGGGACGGGCCCTCGCGAAGCGAAGGCCCGTCCCACGGCGAGGACTACCCCGAGGGGGAGGGCTCCTCGTCCGGCCACACGTAAGAGTGCATGCGCTCTTCGTCGAGCGGGCATGCGCAGAACGGGCATCGCGGCGGCCGCTCGTAGACGAGCACCGCGTTCTCGCAGAAGGGGCACTCCGCCTCCCGCATGTCGGGGGCGTCGACCTCGTCGTTCAACATGAGCGCTCGCTCCGTTCCGGGGGGGAGCAGTCCTACCCGAATTTTCGGGAATGGCGCGAACGCGCTTGACGAGACCTTCTTCTTAGGCCGGACGCACGCGAGTGCGGCCGCACTTCTACTGTCTTCGGAACCGTTACGCGGCTTCCATCTCCTTGCGGCTACGGCGTTTGCCGCGCGAGATGTACTCGTGTACCGGCTCGTGTTGCCAACAGAAGTTCCACTTGTTGTAGATGGACAGCTTGGTACTGCAGCCCTCGGCCGCACACACTCGATCACCCGAGTACGTTCGGTTCGCCCGAGGGAGTTCGCGGACGCGGGCTCCGCGGTAGGCCGTTTCGCTCATGCTCTCTCCTCGGTTCAGCTCAGGACCCGTCCCCCGACCTGGTCCTCAGCTATTCGAACCGCGGAGGGCGCCGGTTCGTTCCCGAGGCACCCGAAACCGCCCGAGGGCGGCCCAGGACGGCCCAAGTCGAACGTCAGCGCTCGACAAGGCTGTCCAGGACCGCCCGCGTGGGGGCGGTGAGCTGGATGACCCGGGCCTCGAAGCCCAGCTCCTCCCAGAACTCCATCGCCCCGCGGTTCGGCGCGAACGTCTTGAGCTCCACCCAGTCGATCTCCCGTTCCGAGGCGAACCGAGCGGCCTCGGCCACGAGCTCCCGACCGACTCCGCGGCCCCGGAACCCCGCCCGGACCACCACGCCCGAGAGCTCGAGCGCCCGCTCGTCGGAGAAGCGGGAGGGGACCCTCGCCTCGCCGTACGCCATGCCGACCACCTCGCCGTCCGGGCCCTCGTCGTCCTCGGCCACGAGCACCACCGCATCTGGGTTGTTCATAGCCTCGCGGTACTTGGCGCCCACTTCGTCGTAGAAGCCCGGGCGCGGCGTGAACACCCGCCAGTCGGCCTGCATCCGGTCGAGCTCCTGGAACAGCGCCACGAGGGACGGCACGTCCTCGGGCCGCGCTTGCCTCACCCTCACCGCTATCTCCCCTCGAACGTCGGGTCGCGCTTCTCGAGGAACGCGCGCATCCCTTCCTTCTGATCCCCCGTCGAGAACAGCTCGGCGAATGCTTCACGCTCGATCCCGAGCCCCTTATCGAGGTCCGTCCCGAGCGACGCCGCGAGCGAGCGCTTGGCGGCCGCGTACGCTCGCGTGGGCCCTCCGGCATACACACGAGCCGCCTCGACGGCGGCCGCGTAGGTCTCCGCACGCGGCGACACCCTGTCGACGAGCCCGATCGCCAACGCCTCGTCCGCCGTGACGTGGTCACCGGAGATGATCAGGCGGCGTGCCGCGGAGAGACCGATCAACCGTGGCAATCGCTGCGTGCCCCCCGAGCCGGGAATGACGCCGAGGCGGATCTCCGGGAGACCGATCCGCGCGTCGTTCGCCGCGAATCGAAGGTCGCACGAGATCGCCACCTCGCAGCCGCCGCCCAGAGCGAAGCCGTTGATCGCCGCGATCACGGGCTTGGGGATGGCCTCGATGTCTCGACACGCCGTCTCGAGGGCGCCGAGGTGCGACGTGATCTCGTTCGGCCCGAGGTCGGCCATCGCCTTGATGTCGGCGCCGGCAGCGAAGATACGTTCTCCGCCCCAGATCACGATCGCGCGCGTGTCGTCGGCCGCGACGGCCCGCGCCGCATCGGACAGCTCGACGGCGACCTCGCGCGACAACGCGTTCGCCGGGGGTCTGTCGATCCTGATCGTCGCGACTGCGTCGTCGCGTTCGACACGCACGAAGTCGCCCATGGCGCGCCTATCCTCGCAGACGGTCCCGCGCTAGCGTTCGGCCGAATGGAACCGACGGCCGGCGAGGTTGCAAACGTCACGAAAGCCCTGAGGCGACTCGGGCGACCGGCGGCGTGGCGCGAGGTCACCGACGGCGGATACACCCCCGCCCGCCGATGGGTCGTCACCCTCGACGACGGCCCCACGGCGTTCGTCAAGGTGGCGACCGACGAGCTCACCGCGAGTTGGATCCGCGACGAGCACACGACGTATTCCGCGTTGCGGGGTGCGGCGTTCATGCCTCGGTTCATCGGTTTCCACGACGACGGTGAGCAGCCGGTCCTCGCGCTCGAGGATCTCTCGAGCGCGGTGTGGCCTCCGCCGTGGTCGACAGATCGGATCGACTCGGTCCTTCGGTGCCTCAACGACGTTGCGGCGTCGCCGCCGCCGCTTGGACTTCCGAAAGCCGCCGACGACCATCTCGGACTGCGTCGGTGCTGGAGCCAGATCGAGCGCGACCCCGAGCCGTTCCTTCGCCTCGGCCTCTGTTCGGATGACTGGCTATCAGACGCGCTCCCGGCGTTGCGTGCTTCGGCCGAAACGGCGCCGCTCGACGGCGGCGAGCTCCTGCACTTCGACGTGCGCAGCGACAACATCTGCTTCCGCCCAGACGGTCGCGCCGCTCTCGTGGATTGGAACTGGACGAGCGTGGGCAACCGGTGGCTCGACATCGCCGCGTGGCTGCCGAGTCTCCACGCGGAGGGCGGCCCCCCACCGCAGGACGTCGCGCCCGACGTCCCGCCGGGCCTCGGGTCGGTCGTCGCGTCGTACTTCTGCTATCACGCCGGTCAGCCGGCGATAACCGAGTGGCCGAACGTCCGCGCGGTTCAGCTCCGGCAGGCCCGGACGGCGCTGCCGTGGGCCGCTCGAACTCTCGGCCTGCCGCCGCCGTGAGCACATCCGTCGATTTGCACCTGCAACAGGATGCTAACCTCGACGACGTGGCCCTTCCCCGAACCGACGTGATCGAGCTTCTACGCCAGCGAGGCCTTCGCATGACGCCGCAGCGCCGGGCGATCGTCGCGGAGATCATGCGGACGCAGGGACACATCTCTCCCACCGAGCTCGCGCGAACCGTCCAGGGCGAGATGCCCGGCGTGAACGCCTCCACGATCTATCGAACCCTGGCCTTGCTCGAGGAGGTCGGCGTGCTCGCGCACGCGCATCTCGAGGGCGGCGCCGAATACCACCGCGCCGAAGAGGCCGGTCACGTCCACCTGACGTGCTCGAACTGCGGCGCCGAGGACGACCTCTCGATGGACGAGGCCGGTGCGCTCGTTCGGCTGATCGAGCGGCACCATGGGTTCCACCCCGACCTGACGCATTTCGCCATCGGAGGTCTCTGCGCCGATTGCGGTCGCGAGCTGGCAGCGACGTAGTGAAGGGGCGGCCAGCCCGCTAACCAGTGAAGACCGCCGGAAGAACGGCGTCCTTGCCGATGAGAAACAGCGTCCCGATCGCCAGGCTGAACACCGCTGTGATCACCGCAACCGTGGCGTAGATCGCGAAGTTCTTGGACGCTCGGAGGAAGCCGAAGGCCGACCCAAGCGTGATCACCGAATTCGACGAGACAAGGCCCACGATGAACGCGCCAAGGACGGCGACGCCAGCCACCCTGCCGCCCGCCCCCGCCGCTGTCACGAAGATGATGACCTGTGTCGGCGTCTCGGCCCCGATCCCGTGCAACATGCCGACGGCGAACGACGTTCGCTTGCCGTAGTTGGCGAAGGCATCGTCGTGTTCTGGTCGCGCGTGATGGTGATGCCCCGGCCGACCATGGTGGCCGTGGTGCCAGTCGGACGGATCGGTCGATTCGTCGGACCCGCCGCCATTGACGACCGTACCCGAAGCGGTGCCCCTGCCGACCTTCGATCTCGCCCAACACGCCCCCCGCCGAACCCCGGAGAACACCAGCATCCAGCGGCTCCGCAGACGGAAGTCGCGCCCGTGACGGATCAGCGAGACGAACACGTACACGCCCAGGACCACGAGCGTGACGCCCACGACCTTGGTCATGAACTCGTCGACGTTCTCGGGCAGACGTTCGCCCGCGACGATCGCAAGGACGCCGAGGGCGAGAACGATGCACGCGTGGCCTACGACGTACAGCGTCCCGAACAGTATCGAGTCACGGCGGTCCTCTTGCGAGCTGGTAATGTCGGTGATCGCCGCGATGTGGTCCCAGTCGATCCCGTGGCGGAACCCGAACCAGAATCCCGCAACGAGCAGCCCGAAGCCGAGTCCGTCTTCCGCCAGCATCCCCACCTCGTCGCCATGACGCGAGAAAGCGCTTCCGTCGACGGATAGTACGCCCTACCTGCAGTCTGGTGCAACAGATAGTCGACGCAACTGGCTCAGAACCGCGGGGTCTCCGTGTACTCGCCGAACACTGCTTTGAGCGTCTCGACGACCTCTCCCTCGGTGCACAGCGCCCTGGCGCAGTCGACGAGCGGCTCGACCAGGTTCGAATCCTCCGTCGCTGCCCGGCCGCGTAGCCGGTCGAGCGCCGCCGCGGCGGCGTCGCCGTCCCGCCTGGAGCGGAGCTCCGTCACCCGGTCGATCTGCGCGCGCTCGATCTCAGGCGGGATCTCCAAGGTCTCGATCGGCTGATCCGGCTCGACGAAGTCCGTGACGCCCACCTTGATCAGGTCGCCCCGCTCGTATCGCTCCTGCTCGCGGAACGCCGACTCCGCGATCTCCTGCTGGAAGTGCCCGCGGTCGATCCCCGCGAGCACGCCGTCGAGCATCGAGCCGTTCCCCATGGCCAGGACCCGCGCGAACTCGGCCTCGGCGAGTCCCTCCATCCGGTTCGTCAGCGACTCGAGGAAGTACGAACCGCCGAGCGGGTCGATCACGTTCGGGATGCCCGTCTCGTGGGCGAGGATCTGCTGCGTCCGCAGCGCGAGCTTCGCCGCTTCCTCGGTCGGGAGCGCGAGCACCTCGTCGAGGGCGTTCGTGTGCAGCGACTGGGTCCCCCCGAGCACCGCTGCCAGCGCCTCGATCGCCGTCCGGACGACGTTGTTCATCGGCTGCTGTGCCGTGAGCGACACGCCGGCCGTCTGTGTGTGGAACCGCAGGCGTATCGCGCTTGGATCCGTCGCGCCGTACCGCTCGTTCAGCCACCGAGCCCAGATGCGCCGCGCGGCCCGGTACTTGGCGATCTCCTCGAACACGTCGATGTGAGCGTTGAAGAAGAACGACAGGCCCGGCGCGAACCGGTTGACGTCGAGGCCACGCTGCCGACCGAGCTCGACGTACGCGAACCCGTCGGCGAGCGTGTAGGCGAGCTCCTGCCACGCGTTCGCCCCCGCCTCGCGGATGTGGTACCCGGAGACGCTCAGCGGGTGGAACTTGGGGACGCGCTCGAGGCAGAACTCCATCAGGTCGCCGATGAGGCGCAGGTGGGGCCGCGGCGGAAAGATCCACTCCTTCTGGGCGATGTACTCCTTGAGGATGTCGGTCTGGAGCGTTCCGTCCAGTCGGTCCCATGGCACGCCCTGACGTTCGGCCGCCGCCAGGAAGTACGCGAAGACGATCACCGCCGGTCCGCTGATGGTCATCGACGTCGTGATGTCGCCGAGGGGGATGCCCGCGAAGAGCTCGGCGAAGTCCTCGACGCTGTCCGTCGCCACCCCGCAACGCCCCACCTCGCCCTCTGAGCGCGGGTCGTCCGAGTCACGTCCCATCAACGTGGGCATGTCGAACGCGACCGACAGTCCGCCCTGCCCCCGATCGAGCAGGAACCGGTAGCGCGCGTTCGTGTCGGCGGCCGTCCCGAACCCCGCGAACTGGCGCATCGTCCACAACCGGCCGCGATACATCGTCGGATAGACCCCGCGCGTGAACGGAAACTCTCCGGGACGGCCTAGCTGTGTCTCCGGGTCGAAGCCCTCCAGATCCTCAGCGGTGTACACCGTTTCGACCGGCTCGCCGGAGAGCGTCAGGCGCTCGCGCTCGTCGTCGTTGGTGTCACTCGCGCGGCGCCGCTCGCGTTGCTCGACCATCCTTCGCGGCCTTTCCCGATCAGCGTTCGGACGGAACCCTCTCGGCCAGGATAGCCGCGGCTCGATACGGATCGACCCGCCGTTCCGCAAGGTCGTTGGCCAGCGCGACGTCCGAAGTGAGGAGCTCGCGCGCACCGGCACGGAGGCGTTCGGCTGTGAGCGTCTCGACCTCGCGTAGGAGACGAGCTCGACGCGTCTGGTCGAGCTCGCCCGAGGTCTCGAGGTACGTTCGGTGTTCCTCGATCGCGTCCCACAGCTCGCCGATGCCGTCTGCCTCCGTTGATGAGGTCTTCACGATCGGCGGAGTCCACGGCGTCTCGGCGCCCATGTGGATCATCTGACGGAGATCTCGCATCGCCGCCTCCACGCCCTCGCGGTCGGACTTGTTCACCACGAACACGTCGGCGATCTCGAGGATGCCGGCCTTCGCCACCTGCACCTGGTCGCCCCACCCGGGCGCGACCACGACGAGCGTCGTGTCGGTCGCCGCTGCGACGTCGACCTCCGCCTGCCCGACGCCGACCGTCTCCACCAGGATTCGATCCCGACCGGCCGCGTCGAGGATGCGAACGGCCTCCGGCGCGGCGAGCGCCATGCCGCCGAGGTGCCCGCGCGTGGCCATCGAGCGGATGAAGACGGCGGGATCGGTCGCGTGTGCCTGCATCCGAACGCGGTCGCCCAGAAGCGCGCCTCCGGTGAACGGCGACGTCGGGTCGATCGCCAGGACCGCGACGGTCTGATCACGCCGACGTGCCTCGTGGACGAGCTGCGCGGCGAGCGTGGACTTTCCCACGCCCGGCGAACCGGTGAGACCGATCGTCCACGCGCGACCGGTGTGCGGAAACAGTCCCTTTGAGAGCTCCTCGAGACCCTCGGCTCCGTCCTCGACCATCGAGATGGCCCGGGCGATCGAACGCGGATCGCCGCTCAGCACACCGGCGACGAGGTCCACGCCGGAAGCGTACCCGCAGCTCGTCGACCGACGTGACCGAGCCGCAGCCGGTTGACGAGCCGGAGCGCCCGCGCGGACGATGCGCTCCGGTGAGGCTCAGCAGCGGTCAGCGACGGACGCTCGGCGCGATCTGCGACACGTTCGCGCCGCCGCTGGACGGACGGCCGTCCGCGTCTGAGCTCGGCGTTCCGGAGACGCTCATCGAGGCCGCCGACGCGAATCTGAGTCCGAGTGAACGGACGCAGCTCCGCGTGCTGCTCTCGGTGTGGGAGTGGCAACGCGGCCGGCGCTTCACGTCGCTCTCGTTGCCGGAACGCGAACGCGTGCTCCTTTCGTGGTGCGACAGCCGGATCGCGGCGCGACGAGCGGCGTTCCAGTCGCTCCGCAAGTCGATCCTCGCGCTGTACCACATGCTGCCCGCCCCAGACGGCGGTCCGAACCCGGTGACGGCGCGGTTCGGCTACCCAGGGCCGCGACGCCCAGCCGAAGATGCGCCCCGAAAACGGTCGATCGTCCCGCTTCCCGTCGAGCGCGATGTCGAGCTCGAGTGTGACGTGTGTGTCGTGGGCTCGGGCGCCGGCGGCGGGACCGCCGCCGGCGTCCTCGCCGCCGCGGGTCTCGACGTCATCGTCATCGAAGCCGGCCATCACTACGACGACATTGACTTCGATGGCGACGAGCTCCGCGGCTGGCTGACGCTGTACCTGCAAGGCGGCGCGACGGCGACGCACGACCAGAGCGTGGGGATCCTGGCGGGCGCCTGTCTCGGCGGCGGAACGGTCGTCAACTACACCACGTCGTTCCGAACGCCGGAAGAGGTCAGACACGAGTGGGCACACCGATCCGGCGTGACGGCGTTCGCCGGCGAGGAGTTCTCGCGCGCTCTCGACGCGGTCTGCGCTCGCCTCGGAGTCAACCTGGATCACGGCAAGGCGTCCAGTCGCGACGAGATCATGCGCCGAGGGTTGGAGTCGCTCGATTGGCACGTCGAGGCGATGCCCCGGAACGTTCTGGGGTGCACGCAGGACGCCGACTGCGGCTACTGCGGTTTCGGCTGTCGGGTGGGAGCCAAGCAGTCGACGGTCAAGACGTGGCTCGCCGACGCACATGCGGCCGGCGCTCGCTTCGTGGTGGGGACGCGCGCGGAACGCGTCACGCTGGCGAACGGCGCCGCGACCGGCATCATTGCGAGAACGCGAGAAGGTCACCGTGTTGCCGTCCGCTCTCGTGCGGTGGTCGCCGCTGCGGGCTCGCTGCACACACCCGCATTGTTGCGGCGGTCCGGCCTGCGCAACGCGAACATCGGCCGGCATCTCCGGCTCCATCCGGTCACGGGACTCCTCGGCGTCTTCGACGAGGAAGTCCGCCCGTGGGAGGGAACGATCCAGGCCCTCTACTCGGACCAGCTGCGCGACCTACACGACGGCTACGGCGTCAGGTACGAGACGACGGCGCTCCACCCAGGGCTCATGGTCGGGTTCGCGCCGTGGCGTAGGGCTGCGGACCACGCGGAGTTCGTTCGCGCACTGCCGAACGCCGGCGTCATCGGCGTTCTCCTTCGGGATCGCGGAGCGGGAGAGGTCCGTGTGCGGCGGAGCGGCGACCCCATCGCGCGATACCGATTGTCCGACTACGACGTTGAACACGTGCGCCGCGGTGTGGACGGCGCGGCGCGGATCCTCGAGGCGGCCGGCGCCCGGCGAATCCACTCGGTCCACTCAAAGGACATCGCGTACGAGCCGGGACGCGGCAGCCGCGAGCGGTTCCTTGCCGAGGCCGACGCGTGCGGCTGGCGGGCGGGGCAGTGCGCGTTCTACTCGTTCCATCAGATGGGGACGGCGCGCATGGGATCGACGCCCGAATCGTCGGCCTGCCGGCCTGACGGCGAGACGTGGGACGTTCGAAACATCTCCGTTTGCGACGCTTCGTCGTTCCCGAACGCGTCCGGAGTGAATCCCATGGTCACGATCGAGGCGATCGCGTACATGAACGCGAACGCGCTGGCAGCGAAGCTTCGCTAGCCGCTACCGAAGCGTGTAGATCAGCGTCAGCCCGATGACGTTGAACACCACGTGCGCGACGATCGGAGCGAGGATCGTTCCTCGCCGCTCGTACCACCACGCGAGCGCGATCCCGTTGAAGAACATCACGCCGATCAGCAACAACGCGTCCTGCCAGTCCGCGTCGAGGAAGTGGATGAGGCCGAACCCGACCCCCGACGCGAGCAGCCCGCTCAGCAGGCCGTAGCGATCGCGCACCGCGCGGAACAGCACGCCGCGGAAGAACAGTTCCTCGCTCAGCGGCGCTATGACGATCCCGTAGACGACGGTGACGATCACCGTCGCGGTCGACGGTTCGGACGGCACCTGCTCGGGCGCCTCGACGGGCTCACCGGAGATGACGCCGAGAAGCAGCGCGAGGATCACCCCCACCACGAACACCATCGCCGGGTACAGCGCGAGACCGAACCCGATCGAGGAACGGATCTCGGCCCACCACTCGCGTCGAGCCGGGAACCCCAGGATGTCGCGCCAGTCTGGGTGCCTTGCCGAGAGCCACCCCAGGAGCGTGCCGGCGATCACGATCGAGGCGACGGCGCTCGCCGACAGCACGGCGAGGTCTTCGTTCTCGATCCAACCGAGGATCGGAATCGTCGTGATCCCTCCCAGGATGAACGCGACGACGTACACGGCGATCGCCTCCCACGGCGTCCAGGTGGCGCGCGGTCGCGACTGGAGACGCGTGACGTCTTCGTGTGTCGGACCGACGGGGAGCCGGTCCGGTCGCGGCGGCACTCGATCGAGATCCGGCCCAGGAAGGTCAGCGCTCATTCCGCCCCCATCTTGCCGGTGGGTGCGAGAAGCGACACGCCCACCATTCCTCCCAGGCCGAGCCCGAAGAAGAGTCCTGCGGCGGCCGGTCCGGTGTCGTTCACGAGATAGGCCACGACCCCGGCGACGAACGTCACGACCACGGCGTCGCGCCACGCGGGCCATCGCCGGAAGGTGGCGCGGATGGGCGGCGGCGGCCGGAGCGCGACGAACAACGCGATGGGGAGACCGACGACGGGGATCAGCGCCGCGGGGTTGCGAGCGATGAGGTCGACCCCGGCCTCGAGACGCTCGACGAGCGTGCGGGTCACTCCGCCGAGGCCATTCGTGTCGCTCTCGAACCTCGTCACGTGCGTTTCGAACGGTAAGAGCGCGTGGCTCACGAGGATCACGGCCGTCCCGATCGCGGTGACGGCCACCGTGACGGCGGCCCCCTTCGCGATCGCCAGCCGGTCGCGCTCGCGAACCGCGAGCCACAGTCCGGCCGCGACGAACGACGTGACCGCTCCGCCCAGGTCGGCGCCGATGAACGGTAGGCCCGCGAACAGCCCTGCGCCGCAGAGCAACGCGAATCCGGCGAGCGTGCCGAGACGATGCGCCACCCACAGACAAGAGCCGACGAGCAAACCGAGAGCCACGTTCGGCAACCCGTAGAACCTCCCCCCGTCGAGCTGCGACCCGCCGAGCAGCGGCGTCAGCATCCCCGCCCATCCGGACGCCGCCTCGAGGACGAACGCGATGAGGACGGCGATGCCGATGCCGAACGGCACGAGCGTCGTCTCCGCGCGTTCGAGCGGAGAGAACGCCATCGTTCCGAACACCGTCACGATCGCCACCATCGGCACGGCCGTCGCGTACGACAGCTCCGGAAGGTGACCCGCAGCGAGCAGCCCGGTCGCGAGCATGGGTACGGAGAGTGAGGCCCACCCCATCACGCGACGCCACGCGACCGGCACCCGTGCTCCCCGCGCGAGCAGACCGATCGCCAACAGGCCCGCACCGATCACGTACGCGGCGGCGGCGGTCCCGATCGGCACGTACAGTCGCCGCTGCGCGAGGTAGCGCTCGTACAACTGATACGGCGGCGGACCCTCGATGATCCGGATCGGCTCGCCGGCGGTGGATCCACGGTCAGCGTTTGTACCCAGGTACGCGGCTACGGTCGGCCGAACGTCGTCCCCAAGGACGACGCCGTCCCGACGAGTCGAGTCCGACGTGAGCGAGCCCTGCTCGCCCGTCTCCGAGAACACGTCGCCGGGCTCACCGAGCCCGCCGGCAGCGAGCACGATGCCACCTTCAGCGGCGGGCGATGGGTCGCCGAAGTCTGTTCCGATGACGATCACGAGGACCTCGTCGGGTTGGACGAACAGGTTTCCGAGGACGGCTCGCTCGACGAGGTTCGCGAGGTCCCCCTCGGCGACTTGGGAACCGACGATCGTTCTCACCACGCCGCGTCCGGCGCCGGCGTGGAGGATGTCAACGAGCGGCTCGGACCGTGCGAGCAGCGCGGCACCGCCCGCTCGGGCGAGCGATGCGACATCGGGCATCGCCAGAAGCTCCTCGAAGGACGAGTCGGCGACGAACACGATCATCACGCGCCGGTCTTCGTCGATCTGCGCGCGCACTGGTTGGAGGGAGATCACGGTCGCGAACGCAACCCCCGCCATAACCAGGAGCGCGCCGAGCCGCGCTCGGGTCACGAGTAGGCGACGGACAACTCGCGTTCGCGCCGGGCAGTGGCGCCGAGCATCGACAGTTTCGCCTCGAAGTCTTGGTACCCGCGGTCGACGTGGTACATGTCCTCGATCTCGGTGACGCCGTCGGCGGCGAGGGCCGCGATCACCATCGCCGCCCCGGCGCGGATGTCGAGCGCTCGAACCGGCGCCGCGGAGAGCCGCTCGACGCCGCGGATCACCGCGTGGTGTCCCTCGGTTCGGATGTCGGCGCCCATTCGGTTGAGCTCATCCACGAACATGAACCGGCTCTCGAACACGTTCTCTGTCACGATGCTCGTGCCGTCAGCACCCGCGAGGAACGCCATCATCTGTGGCTGCAGATCCGTGGGGAACCCCGGATACGGCAACGTCACGAGATCCACCTCATTGGGACGAGAGCGCAACGAGACCGCAACACCGTCCTCGGTGATGGAGACGTCCGCTCCGGCGTCCGCGAGCTTGGAAAAGACCAGATCCATGTGGTCGGCTCGCGCGCCCTCGAGCACCACGCTTCCACCGGTCGCGCACGCCGCGATGGCGAACGTCCCGACCTCGACGCGGTCTGGGATGACGGTGTGCTCCACGGGCTCGAACGCGTCCACGCCTTCGATCTCGATCGTCGGGGTTCCCACTCCTTCGATGCTCGCCCCCATCCCCGTGAGGAACGACGCGAGGTCGACGAGCTCCGGTTCGCGCGCGGCATTCTCGATCACCGTGGTACCTCGCGCCGCGACCGCCGCCATGAGCGCGTTCTCCGTCGCGCCGACGCTCGGGAAATCGAGCGTGATGACCGCGCCACGGAGGCCTTGTGCCGTCGCCTCGAAGAACCCGTGCTCCGAGTGGAACTGCGCGCCCATCTTCTCCAGCCCCCGGACGTGCAGGTCGATCTGGCGGGAACCGATGTTGCACCCGCCCGGCATCGCGACGCGCGCGTAACCGAACCGCGCGAGGAGGGGTCCGAGAACGAGGATGGATGCGCGCATCCGACTGACGAGCTCGTACGGCGTCTCGCGCGGCGTGACATCGGTCGCGTCGATCATCAGGGTGCCATCGGTCCACGCGGGCGCCGCGCCGAGGTGCTCGAGCACCTCCACCATCGTTACGCAGTCCTGGATCCGGGGGACGTTGTGGATCACCGAACGGCCGGGCGCGAGGAGTGCGGCGGCCATGAGCTTCAGCGCCGAGTTCTTGGCGCCGGCGATGGGAACGCTGCCCGAAAGCGGCGTTCCGCCTGTGACCACCAACCGATCCATGCGCCCGCTCCCCAAGCCTTCGTTCAGAACCACCCTGGCCGACCGCTACTGCGCCGGTGAACGCACGATCCTAGATCCAGACCTTCGCCCGGCCGGGACCTCAACGCCCGGCTTCGGCCTCGGCGACGTCGCCAGCCTGGGACGCCAGCACGTCGACGCGGGTTCCATCATCCCCGCTCGTGACGTGCATGAATCCGCCCTCGACGGCCGTCCGTTCCCAACGTCCATCCTCGCGCTGGATCCGAAGAGGGGCGTTGGCCAGGCGGATCAGAAGTGGCGCGTGACCGGCGAGGATCCCGACATCGCCTTCGACGCCGTGCGCGACGACCATCTGCGCCGTTCCAGACCAGACCTCGCGCTCGGGCGTGACCACGTGGACGTCGAGCGTGGCCATTACGACCCGGGGGTCCGCACAACGTTCGCTTCGCTCACTGCTACCCCCACCCCCGCTACGCGGCCTGCTTCATCTTCTCGGCGGCCTGGACGGCCTCCTCCACGCCGCCGACCAGGAGGAACGCCTGCTCGGGCAGGTGGTCGTACTCGCCCTCGGTGAGCGCTCGGAACGACGCGATCGTCTCGTCGACCGGGACGTACTTGCCGGGGATCCCCGTGAACTGCTCGGCCACGAAGAACGGCTGCGACAGGAACAGCTGGATCCGCCGCGCCCTGGCCACGATGACCTTGTCCTCCTCGGACAGCTCGTCGACACCGAGGATGGCGATGATGTCCTGCAGGTCCTTGTAGCGCTGAAGGACCTCCTGCACGCGACGCGCGACGGCGTAGTGCTCGTCGCCAACGTACCGTGCGTCGAGGATCCGGCTCGTGGAGTCGAGCGGATCGACGGCGGGATAGATGCCGAGCGCGGCGATGTCGCGCGAGAGGACCGTCGTGGCGTCCAGATGGGCGAACGCCGTGTGCGGCGCCGGGTCCGTGATGTCGTCCGCGGGAACGAAGATCGCCTGCAACGACGTGATCGAACGCCCCTTCGTCGAGGTGATCCGCTCCTGCAGCTCGCCCATCTCGTCGGCGAGCGTCGGCTGGTACCCCACCGCCGAGGGCATCCGGCCGAGCAGCGTCGACACCTCGGAACCCGCCTGCGTGAACCGGAAGATGTTGTCGATGAACAGCAACACGTCTTTTCGTTCGACGTCGCGGAAATACTCGGCCATCGTAAGCGCCGAGAGACCGACACGGAGACGCACGCCCGGCGGTTCGTCCATCTGACCGAACACCAGCGCGGTGTTCTTGATGACGCCCGACTCGGTCATCTCGAGGAACAGGTCGTTCCCCTCGCGCGTGCGCTCGCCGACGCCCGCGAACACGGAGACGCCGCCGTGCTGCTGAGCCTGCCGGCGGATCATCTCCTGGATGATCACCGTCTTTCCCACGCCTGCGCCGCCGAACATCCCGATCTTGCCGCCCTGCACGTAAGGCTCGAGCAGGTCGATGACCTTGATGCCGGTCTCCAGAATCTGCTGCTTCGGCTCGAGGTCCTCGAACGGCGGCGGGTCCCGGTGGATGGGCCATCGGTCGGACGCCTCGATGCTGGAGGGTTCGGCGTCCAGTGGCTCACCGAGCACGTTGTACACGTGCCCGAGCACGCCCTCGCCGACGGGCACGGTGATCGGACCGCCCGTGTTCGTGACCGGTGCTCCGCGGACGAGCCCGTCGGTCGGCCTGAGCGCGATCGCGCGCACGATTCCGTCGCCGACGTGCTGCGCGACCTCGCACGTGATCGTCTGGGTCTGGTCGCCGAGCGTCACGTCGACCGTGAGCGCGGTGTTGATCTCTGGGAGCCCGTCCGGGGGAAACTCGACGTCCACCACCGGGCCGATCACGCGCACGACCCTTCCTTCCGAACGTTCCTCGTCAGCCATGTTCATGCTCCTGTTCTGACTCTCGTCATTCGCTCGTCGCCTGCGCGAGCGCCTCGGCGCCGCCGACGATCTCCATGATCTCGGTGGTGATCTCGTCCTGGCGCGCGCGGTTCGCCTGGCGCGTCAGAACCTTGATGAGCTCCTCTGCGTTGTCCGTCGCCGCCGCCATCGCACGCTGACGCGCGGCGTTCTCCGAGGCGGCCGATTCGAGCAGCGCGAAGAAGATCTTCGTGATGAGGTACTGCGGGAGCAGCTCGTCCAGGATCGCCGCAGGCTCCGGCTCGAAGATGTACTCGGCCTGCGGCGCGCGCTCGGCGCTCCCGCTGACCTCCTCGGGCGCGATCGGCAGGAAGCGCTTGTCCGTCGCGCGGAACGTGAACGCCGAGCGGAAGTCCGTGTAGACCGTGTGCAGCTCGTCGATCCGGCGTTCGCGGAAATCGCCGATCAACCGCTCACCGATCTCCGCCGCAGCGTCGTAGCGAGGAACCTCCGAGAAGCCCGACCACGACGTCTCGACGGGGATCCCGCGGAACCGGAAGTACCCGATGGCCTTCTTGCCCGATGCGTACATCACGGGTTCCATGCGGTCCCGCCGGATCCGGTCAACGAGGCCGTCGAGGCGCTTCAAGACGTTTGCGTTGTAGGAGCCCGCGAGCCCGCGATCGGACGTCATCACCAACACCCCTGCGCGCTGTGGTTGTTCGCGCTCCTCCAGGAGCGGATGCACGAGCGATCCGGTCTGCCGGGCGACGTCCTCCATCGCGGCGGTGAGCAGGTCGGCGTACGGACGCGCCTGGAACACGCGCTCCTGCGCCTTCACGATGCGCGAGGCGGCGATGAGCTCCATCGCGCGGGTGATCTTCATCGTCGACTGGACGGAGCGAATCCGCCGCCTGACGACGCGGAGCTTGGCTCCCATCGGCTATCCCGTCGGGCCGGGCGGCTCCACGTCCGGCCCCTCGTCGTCGTCCCCTTCCGACGAGAGTCGATCCCATCCGACGTCTTCTCGAAGCGCGTCGCGCGCAGAGCCAACTCCGGCGGCAGCGGCGCTTCCCGGACCGGCCTCGGTGGGCTCGAAGGCACGGCGGAAATCCTCGAGCGTCTGCTTCATCGAGGTCTCGGCTTCCTCGGGGAGGTCCCCCGTTGTCCGGATCGTCTCCAGTACGTCGGTCCGCGAGGAGAGGTGATCGATGAACTCGTCGACGAACCGCTTCGCGTCGTCGACGGGCAGCTCGTCGAGATGGCCACCTGTCGCCACCCAGATCGCCACGACCTGCCGTTCGACGGGCACCGGTCGGTACTGAGGCTGCTTCAGGATCTCGACGACGCGCGCGCCCCGCGCGAGCTGCTGCTGCGACGCCTTGTCGAGCTCAGAGCCGAACTGCGCGAACGCCTCGAGCGCGCGGTACTGCGCGAGGTCGATGCGTAGGCGTCCCGAGATCCTGCGCATGGCGCGGATCTGCGCATTGCCGCCCACTCGCGAGACCGAGATGCCCACGTTGATCGCGGGGCGCACTCCAGCGAAGAAGAGGTCGGGCTCGAGGTAGATCTGCCCGTCGGTGATCGAGATGACGTTCGTCGGGATGTACGCGGAGACGTCGTTGCCTTTGGTCTCGATGATGGGCAGCGCGGTGAGGGATCCGCCGCCGAGCTCGTCCGAGAGCTTCGCGGCGCGCTCGAGGAGCCGTGAGTGGAGATAGAAGACGTCGCCGGGGAAGGCCTCACGACCCGGCGGGCGACGCAACAACAGCGAGAGCGTTCGGTACGCGGTCGCCTGCTTCGACAGGTCGTCGTACACGGCAAGTGAATGCAGGCCCTCGTACATCCAGTGTGCGCCGAGGGCAGCTCCCGAATAGGGCGCGATGTACTGGAACGGGACGGGGTCTGCCGCCGATGCGTTGATGACGACGGTGTAGTCGAGCGCGCCGTTGTCCCGCAGAGTCTCGACCACTTCGGCGACGGTCGAAGCCTTCTGTCCGACCGCGACGTAGATGCAGCGCACCTGCTTCTTCGGATCGCCGCTCGCCCAGTTGTCCCGCTGGGCGATGATTGCGTCGATCGCGATCGCCGTCTTCCCCGTCTGCCGGTCGCCGATGATGAGCTCGCGCTGGCCGCGACCGATCGGCGTCATCGCGTCGATCGCCGTGATGCCCGTCTCCAGCGGCTCCTTCACCGGCTGTCGGTCCACGACGTTCGGCGCCTGCACCTCCAGGTTGCGGCGAGCCTTCGCCGAGACCGGCCCCACGCCGTCGAGCGGGTTGCCGAGCGGGTCGATGACGCGCCCCAGGAATCCGTCGCCCACGGGGATCGACAGGATCTGATGCGTCTGCTTGACGAGGTCGCCCTCCTCGATGTGCTCGGACTCACCGAGCACGACGCAGCCGATCTCGTCCTCGTTCAGGTTGAACGCGAGCCCGAGCACACCGCCGGGGAACTCGAGAAGCTCGTTGGCCATCGCGTTGGGGAGGCCCTTGACGCGCGCGATCCCGTCGCCGGCTTCGATGACGCGCCCAACCTCCTCCCGCTCGACCGAGGGCTTCCAGCTCTCGACGTTCCGTCGGAGAGCCTGGGCGATCTCACTCGGATCGAATTCCGGTTCGGCTACCACTTCGTCACCAGCTCCCCACTGTCCCTCGGGGGTTCGCACAACGCTCGCTTCGCTCGCTGTGCTACCCCCCGAACCCCCGTTACACCAACAGGTGTTGTTTGGCTTCTTCCAGTCGGGTCCGAACGGACCCGTCGAAAATCTCGTCCCCCACACGCGCGACGACGCCGCCGATCACGGTCGGGTCGACGACCACTCTGAGCTCGATCCGGCGTCCCGTGGCCTCCGACAGCGCCTCTTGCAGGCGTTGGCGCTGCGTCTGGTCGAGCGGCACGGCCGAGCGAACCTCGGCCAGGGCGCGCTGCCGTCGCTCCGCCACCACTTGGGCCAGCGTGTCGATGATGGTCTCGACCTCGCGTGCTCGCCCCTGCTCGACCAGGAGCGTCAGCAGGTTCAGGGCGATCGGGTTGACGCGGTTCCCGATCGCGTCGCGGATCAGGTCGCGCTTGTTCTCGATCGGCAGCGCCGGATCCACGAGCGCCTCGCGGAATCGAGCCTGCTGCTCGAGCATCCGCGCGAACGCATAGAGCTGTGCTTCGACCGTGTCGAGCTCCCCTTCGGCCTCGGCCACGGCGAACAGCGCGTCTGCGTACCCGCGAAGTACATCGTCGCGTTCGGCCATGGCCCTACCCGGATCCCCGGCCGCCGCTGCCTGACAGCTCATCGATGTACTCGTCGATCAGCCGCTGATGCGCGGTCTCGTCGATCGCCTGCCCCACCACGCGCTCGGCGATCTCCACGGCGATCTGCGCCACCTCACCGCGGAGCTCCTCGAAGACGCGATCGCGTTCGGCACGGATCTCCTCCTGCGCGCGCGCGACCGTCGCTTGCGCCTCCTGCTCGGCGCGCTGTTGGAGGTCGGCGCGCATCTGGTCGGCCGCTCGTCGGGCCTCCTCGACGATGCGGTTCGCTTCCTCGCGCGCGCCTGCCAGTTGCTTGCGGTACTCCTCGAGCTCACGCTCGGCCGTTCGGCGCGTCTCCTCGGCCTGTTCAAGGTCGCCCTGGATCCGGGTCCGTCGGTCCTCGAGCAATGCGTTCACTCTGGGCAAGACCCACTTCCACATGAAGAAGAACACGATGGCGAAGCCGATCGCCGCGATGATGAGCTCGCTCGCGTGCGGAAGGATGTTCTCGACCTCGCTGGGCTCCTCGACGGGCTCTTCCGCCTGAGCCAGGATGATGAAGATGACTGAGAACATTCGTCGGCCCCTCAGATGATGAACGAGAAGGCGATGCCGAATAGAGCCAGCGCCTCGATCAGCCCGATGCCGATGAACATGTACGTCCGGACCTGTCCGGCGTACTCGGGTTGCCGGGCCATCGCCTCGACGGACTTCCCGATCAGGATCCCCAGACCGATGCCCGGCCCGATGGCCGCAAGGCCGATGACGAGGCCCTTGCCGATCGAGGTGATCGCGTCGAGGTCGCCGGTGACCTGAGCTAGGACTTGGAACATTCAGCAGCCTCCCTGTCTAATGCTCCTCCGCCACCGCCTGCCCGATGTACGAGGCGGTGAGGATGGCGAAGATGAACGCCTGTAGGACCGCAACGAAGATCTCGAAGCCGACGAGGATGACGGCCAGAGGGAACGAGAACGGGACAAGGATCCACGTCTTCGGACCGTTCACAAGGAAGAAGATCGTCCCAAGGAAGAAGATCGCCAGCAGGAAATGACCGGCCAGGAAGTTGGCCCACAGACGAACGGTCAACGTGATCGGCCGGACGACGATGTTCGAGATGAACTCGATCAACGGAAGCAACGTGTAGCGGAGCACCCCCGGCGCCTCCTCGATGATGCAGGTGTGTCGGAGGTATCCGAGGAAGCCGTGCTTGGCGATCCCGGCCCCGTTGTACGTCACCCAGGAGATGACGGCCAGCACCAGTGGGATCGCGATGCGGCTCGTCGGGGCAAGGCTGAATCCGGGGAGCACTTCGAAGAAGTTGGCGATCAGGATGAAGAAGAAGAAGGAGGTGAGCAGCGGTAGGTAGCGAGCGGCTGTAGGGCCGAGCATGGGTATCGCGATCTGCTCGCGGACGAATTGGATGCCGAGCTCCATGAGTGCCTGGAACTTCCCTGGCACGGCCTGGGGCCGGCGGAACGCGAGGAAGAACAGCACGACGACGATCAGCGTCGTCATCAGCACGAGAAACGTGATGAAGTTGATACACACGCTGGCGCCGAAGATCGAGATGGGCGAACCCCAGCAACGGAAGAGGAAGTCCTCCGTCCCCGGTGGTTCGAACTCCGCGCCGATCAACGCCGTCCCTCGAAGGACCACAGATCGACCTGCATCCGCCCCGAGAGGGTGCGCGCCTCGTACACCAACAGCACGATGGTCGCCGGGACGACCGAAAGCGCGAAGGACGTGGGCGAGAACCAGGAGAGCGTGTTGAGCCCGACGAGCACGATGACGATGACCGTCATGCGCAGGAAGAAGCCTCCCATGGCGACCGCGAACACAACGGCCGGTGATACGCCCGCGGCCCAGGCGATCGAGAGCGCACTGGCGACGGAGTTCGCGGTGACAACGGCGACGCCGATGGCCGCCGATGAGCCGGCCCCCGCGCCTTCGACGAGCATCCCCAGCGAGAAGGCGACTGCGAGGGCGAGCGGGACGAACCGAAGCACCTTGCGCGCGAGCTCCCGCTCGGGCTCAACCCTCAGCGTCGTCGCTCCCCCTCCCGTATCGCAGGTACACCGCGTAGACGCCGAGGGCGGCACCCAGGACGAAACCGATCCCCGTGAACACGTGCTCCGTCCCGAATAGGGCGTCGACGAGGTAACCAAGGGCGCCCATCACCAGCATCCCCGCGATGAGCGTGCTCGTGATCGCCCACCCAACGCCCATGCCCGACCATGCGTCGCTTCGTTGCGGCCGGGCCATCGGCGTGGGGAGTATATCCGTGCGCTCGTTGGTACGTCAAAGCCGCGGCGACACGTTTCCGCAGGTCAGAGGCCCTATTTCGACGCCGGAGCCCCCGCTTGTGAAAGTTTTCACGAGGCCCCGCGACGCGGTGGTCGGATGCAGTCAGGCGCGGCGGCGTTGGGCGATCACGTTGGCGATCGCCGCGAGGATCCCCGCGCCGAACAGGATCGTGGCCATCACGTTCACCTGCGGCGGGAGCCCGATCCGCTGAGCGCCGTAGACCCACAGGGGGAACGTGGAGTCCTGTCCCGCGACGAAGTTGGAAATGACGAAGTCGTCGAGCGACAACACGAACGCGAGAAGGAAACCGGCCATGAGCGCCGGCGCGATCAGCGGCAGCGTCACCTTGAAGAACGCGGTCACCGGACTCGCGAACAGGTCCTGCGCCGCGTCTTCCAGGTTTCGGTCGAGGCCCTGAACGCGAGCGCGAACGGTCACGGCGACGAACGCGATCGAGAACCCGATGTGCGAGAGCAGAATCGACCCGAACCCGAGCGGGACCTCGGCCAGGATGAACAGCGACAGCAGCGAGGCGCCGAGAACGATCTCCGGCACGGCGATGGCCAGGAAGATGACGAAGTCGACACCGCGAACGCCTCGGAACCGATAGCGCCCCAGGGCCAGACCGAACAACGCTCCGAGCACCGTCGAGATTGCGGCCGACGGGAAGGCGACCTTCAGCGAGAGACGGAACGCGTCCGGTAAGCCCGGGATGTTGAAGACGTTCTTCCACCAGTCGAGGGTGAACCCCCAGAACTGAGGAGTCTGGGTCTGCCGGATGCCCGGGATGTCGTTGAACGAGTACAGGATCATCGTCACGATCGGGCTCGACAGGTACAGGATCATGGCGATCGTGTACACGGGCAGGATGAACCGGGTCCACCGCTTGTTCGGCCGGTTGAGCGGCGCGCGCTGGTGCTCCTCGAGCGGTCGCGTGGCGGTGGCGACGGCGCTCACGCCTGCGCTCCCGCCGCGCGTTGAACGTCCTCCGTCCCGAGAATCCGCGCGTAGAGGGTCGCAAGGACGAGCATCGCCACCATCAGGATGACGGACAGGGCCGCGGCATCCGGATAGTTGAGCTCGGTCAGGAACTTCGTCTGGATGATGTTGCCGATCATCGTGGTGCCCGGCCCGCCCAGCACGTCGGCGTTCACGTAGTCGCCCGTCGCGGGAACGAACGTCAGCAGGAACGCCGCGAACACACCGGGTAGCGATAGCGGCCACACCACGCGGCGGAATGCCTGCCACCGGCTCGCGTAGAGGTCCTTCGCCGCTTCGACCAGACGTTTGTCGATGCGCTCGAGCGAGACGTAGAGAGGCAACGCCGTGAACGGCAGGAAGCTGTAGGTGATGCCCGCGATAACCGCGAACGGCGTCGCCAACAGGCGGAATTCGTCAGGGAGGAGCCCGACAGCCTTCAGGAAACCAAGAAGCGGCCCGTGGTCGCCGACGATGAACTTCCACTGGATCGTGCGGATGATGAACGAAACGAAGAACGGCGCCAGGATCAACAGCAGCAACGACGTCTTCCATTTGTCTCCGTAGAACGCGATCCAGTACGCGAGCGGATACGCGAGGATCAGCGCCACGGCGGTCACGATCGCCGAGTACTGGATCGACCTGATGAACTGCCGCTCGTACTGGCCCAGGACATCCGCGTAGTTGCCGAACTCCCACGTGAACGAGAAGCCGCCGGCGAGGAGCCCACCGCTCTGCAACGACGTGTAGACCATGATCGCCAGCGGGATCAGGAAGAAGACGGTGAGATACAGCCCACCGGGCGTCAACAGGAAGTACGGGACGAGGCGGCGGCGAGCGCTGAGCCTTCGGCTCTGGGCCTCCTCGGCGCGCTCCGGTGTGTCGACGGCTTGCGTCGTCACGCCGGAGCGCCCGTTCGGATCAGCCTTGCGAGATGGGCAGGAAGATCGAGTCCCACTCCTCCGTCTCCTCCTGCGTCCGCAGGTCGCGCCCGAACGACGTCCTCGAGATGAACTCGTCGCTCGGGTACAGGAACTCGCTGCGAGCCGTCTGGTAGAGCTTGTTCGCGTAGCCCTTGAACCCTTGCTCCTCTGCGCGTGCAGCGTCTTGCTCGATCAGACGTTGTGTTTCCGGGACCGGCGACATGTACAGCACCCATTCCGTCAGCTTCGTGGCGTTCTCGGGGTCGTAATAGAAGTCCATTACCTCCATCGCGCCAACGGGGTTCTGAGCGGCGGCCGGGACCATCATGTTGTCGATCCACAGGAGCGCACCACCCTCGGGGAATACGAAGTGCACGTCGATCCCGAGCCAGACGTTCGAGTACAGGACGTCGCCCGACCACGCCATCCCGGCATTGAGATTGCCCTGTTGCATCTCGGGGAGATAGTCGTTTCCGTAGTACGCCCGCACGGTCCCGGACTCCTGCTGCATCCGGAGCCAGTCGGCGGCCTCGCGCCACTCCTCCGGCCCGGACTCCGTCGGGTCGATGCCCAGGTTGATCATGACCCAGTCGGGCATGTCGCCCTCGAGCATCCCGATGCTGTTCGTTCCCACCTTGTCCGGATTCGCCAGGTCGTCCATCTTCGTGAGCTCGCCGTCCACGAGCTCGCCGTTGTAGAAGATCCCGGTGATCCCCGACTGCCACGGCATCCCGTGGGTGTTGCCGGGGTCGTAGAACGGGTCTTTCGCCCAGCTCGCCGCGTTCGTGTCGAAGTTCGGTCGCCGATCGGGATCGAGCGGGTAGACCCAGTTGTTCGCCACGAGGGTCGTGAAGTACCGCCCGTTCGTGATCACGATGATGTCCCAGCCGGGATCGTCCCCCGCGGCGAGGAGCGGCTGCAGACGACCGAAGAATTCCGCATTGTCGTTGATGACGTCCTCGTAGTTGACCTGGATGCCGGTCTGTTGGGTGAACGTGCGCAGCGTCGGGTGGAACACCTCCCCCTCGTTGTTCTTGGCCTGGTCCATGTAGGCCGGCCAGTTCGCGAAGTTGACCAAGTCGCCCGGTTCACCGGAGTAGATCTGCCCCACGTCCAACCCGCCGTTCCCGCCGTCACCGCCGGTCCCGCCGTCGCCACCACCGCACGCGGCGAGGAACGAGGCGAGACTGAACCCGGCGATGCCGGTTCCGGCGCCCTTGAGGACGCTCCGCCGGGTCAGGCGCCGCCGCATTACCTCGTGCATCATCGCGGGATCGACGATCCGATCACCTCGTTCGGTCATTCCTCTTCCTCCTCGATCGACACACCTTCCTGCGGAAGAACGGCGAACGTGTGCTCTCGCTGCCACGAAAGACGTACGCGCTCGCCAGGCCTCGGGGCCGGGGTTGAGCCCAGGTTCTGGACCCAGACGGTCAACTCGTGCCCGCCCGGCCCCTCCACCTTGAACTGGTGGCTCACGCCGATGTAGGTGGACATCCGGAGCAGGCCGGTGACGGAGTTCCAGTCGGAGACCGGCTCGGGGCCGTTCTCCGGCGCGATGGTGATCTTCTCCGGGCGGACGCCCACGAGCACGTCGACGCCCGTGTGAAACGGCGCCCGATCAGTCGGCATGTGGACGACATCTCCGCCCTGCAACAGGACCGACGTCGTGCCGTTCCGCTGCTCCTTGAGCTCGCCCTCCAGCAAGTTCGATGCGCCGAGGAACCCGGCGACGAACTGCGTCTGCGGGTTCTCGTAGACCTCCTCTGGTGGTCCTACCTGCTCGATCCGCCCGTTGCGCATCACGGCGAGGCGATCAGACATCGTCATCGCCTCCTCCTGATCGTGCGTCACGTAGATGAACGTGATGCCGACCTCCTGTTGGATCCGTTTCAGCTCCAGCTGCATCTGCTTGCGGAGCTTCAGATCCAGCGCGCCGAGCGGCTCGTCGAGCAGGAGAACCTGGGGCTCGTTCACGAGTGCCCGCGCCAGCGCAACCCGTTGCTGTTGACCTCCGGACATCTGACCGGGTTTACGCTTGTCGAAGCCCTCCAGATCGACGAGCTTCAACGCGTTCCGCACGCGCGCGTCGATCTCGTCGCCCGGCACCTTCCGCCGCCTGAGGCCGAACGCGACGTTCTCGAACACGTTCAGGTGCGGGAACAGCGCGTACGACTGGAAGACCGTGTTGACGTCGCGCTTGTGAGGCGGCTGATCGGTGACGTCGCGGCCGCGCAGGTAGATCGTGCCCCGCGTCGGCTCCTCGAACCCGCCGATCATCCGAAGCGTCGTCGTCTTGCCGCAACCCGACGGTCCGAGCATGCTGAAGAACTCGCCGACGGCGATGTCAAGGGAGAGATCGTCGACGGCGATCGTCTCGCCGAAGTCCTTGGTGACACGCTCCAGCCGAACGTCAACCTCGGCCAATGCGCCTCCCTGGTTTCGACGCCGCGTGGATCCGGCCTCGTTCGGACCGCGATTATGACGTATTACGCCGCACCGACGGACCTCGGATGTCCCGAGTCGCCGAGGCGTTGCGTCAGGAAGCGCCCGGCGCCCGATCCCGACGGGCGGGGCGTGGCGGCGGCCGATCCGCGCGGGCGGCCACCGCGGTGACGGGCGTTCCGGCTCCGTTCCCCTCGAGGGGGCGATCGCTCCCCCGCGGAGAGCGGTCGCGGATGAGCCTGGGGAGGACGGCGGCGACTATCACCGCAGCCCCGACGATCGCGCCCACCATCAACGTGCCGTCGATGAAGGCGATGACCAGCGCGGATCCCGAGATGAGCGCGCTCCACAGATACATCAGCAACACCGCCTGACGGTGCGTGTGGCCGATGTCCATCAATCGGTGATGGATGTGCTCCTTGTCGGCGTGCCCGATGCCGATACCGCGCCGCATCCTCCGGATGACCGCCAGCACGACGTCGAGGAGCGCGATCGACAGGACGAGCAGCGGCAGCGTGATGGGGATCACGATCGCCGCCAGCGCGCCGCTCGTTTCCTCCGGGGGTCCGTTCAGGTTCCGCACGGCGCCCGAGATCGTCGCGACCGCCAATACCAGCCCCAACAGAAGCGCGCCCGAATCGCCCATGAAGATCTTGGCGGGGTAGAAGTTCCACGGAAGGAAGCCGATCGCGGCGCCAGCGGCGATCACCGCGAGTAGAGCCGCCGACGAGGCCTCGATGGCGTTGCCCTGCGGCGACCACGCGATGTACGCGAAGAACGCGATCGCGGCGATGGCCACGATCCCGGCCGCGAGCCCGTCCAGCCCGTCGATCAGGTTGACGGCGTTCACCATCAGCACCACCCAGATGATCGTGAGGGGGACGGCGATGTCCGGGGAGAGCGAGAGCAACCCCTGGCCGGGGAAGTAGAACCAGATGAACTGCACGCCGATCAGCACGAGCACGCCGGCGATCAGCACCTGACCGGCGAGCTTGCCGAGCGCCGACACCCCCCGTGTGTCGTCGATCACGCCGAGCACGACGATCGCCGTGCCGGCGATTGCGACGGCGTCGAGATCGGAACCCGTGTCGAACAGATTTCGAAGGAACGGTACGAACCTCGAGGCGATCAGACCCGCAGACAGCCCGATCCAGATGCCGATCCCCCCCGCCGTGGGCGTCGGCTTGGGATGCATCTTGCGATCGGACGGCCGGTCGATCCACCCGAGGCCGCTGGAGAGGGCTCGAACGAGCGGCGTGACCGCGAACGTCACGATCGCCGTGATCGCGAAGACGAGCAGGTAAGAGCCCACCTCCGGCGATGCTACCGCCTGTCGTATCGGCGGCGCCCGACGCGTGGCGCTCGCGGGTTAGCCCGGATAGACCGGGAAGCGGTTCATGAGCTCGCCGACGCGAGCGCGGCACAGCTCCTTGACGCGCCCATCGGTCCGGTTCCTGAGCGCCTCGCCGATGATGCTCGCGACCTCCTTCATCTCGGGCTCGTCCATCCCCAGTGTCGCCGGGCCCGGTGTCCCCACGCGGATGCCCGACGGATCCAGCGGCGGCATCGGGTCGAAGGGGATGCCGTTCTTGTTGATGGCGATGCCGACGTCGTCGCAGACGGCCTCGGCCTCCTTGCCGCCCAAGCCGACCGGGCGAACGTCGCACAGCGCGAGGTGCGAGTCGGTTCCGCCCGACACGACGCGGATGCCCTCGTCCGCGAGGCCCTGCGCAAGCGACCGCGCGGAACGGACCACGCGGGCGGCGTACTCGGCGAAATCCGGGCTCATCGCCTCCTGCAGGCAGACGGCCTTCGCCGCGACGACGTGCTCGAGCGGCCCTCCCTGCATCATCGGGAAAACGGCCTTGTCGATCGCCTTGGCGTGCTCCTCCTTGGACAGGACGATGGCCCCTCGGGGGCCGCGGAGCGTCTTGTGCGTCGTGAACGTCACCACGTCAGCGAACGGAACGGGGCTGGGGTAGGCGCCACCCGCGCAGAGCCCGATGAAATGCGACGCGTCGACCCACAGGAGCGCGCCGACATCGTCGGCGATGCTGCGGAACGCCACCCAGTCGATGACGCGCGGATACGCCGTGAACCCGGCCAGGACGATCTTCGGTCGCTGCTGCTTGGCCAGATCGCGGATCCGGTCGTAGTCGAGCTGCTCGGTCTCGGGGTCGACCTCGTACCCGACGAAGTTGAACCACTTTCCCGACACGTTCACCGGCGACCCGTGGGTCAGATGCCCTCCGTGCGCGAGCACCAGGCCGAGCACCTTGTCGTCGGACCTCGGCTCAAGGAACGCACCGAACACGGCCAGGTTGGCCTGCGCTCCGGCGTGCGGCTGCACGTTCGCATGGTCCGCTCCAAACAGGCGCTTCGCTCGTTCGATCGCCAGCGTCTCCACAACGTCCACGAATTCGCACCCGCCGTAGTAGCGACGGCCCGGATACCCCTCGGCGTACTTGTTGTTCATCGTCGACGCCTGCGCGGCGAGGACGGCGGGGCTCGCATAGTTCTCCGACGCGATCAGCCGGAGCGTCGAGCGCTCCCGGTTCACCTCGTTGGCGATGGCACCGGCGACGTCGGGATCCGTCTCCGCCAGTGCGTCCCAGTCGGCGACGAAGTCGTTCGTCATCTCATCGTTCTCCGCGTTCGATCTCGGCGATCTGCTCGAGCCTCTTCGCGTGACGGCCGCCGTCGAACGGCGTCGCGAGCCACAGCTTCACGATCTCCTTGGCGAGCTCGGTGGCGACGATGCGGCCCCCCATCGCCAGCACGTTCGCGTCATTGTGACGGCGCGAGAGCTGCGCGAGGTGGAGGTCATTGCACAGGGCGGCGCGCGTACCTCTGACCTTGTTCGCGGCGAGCTGCTCACCCTGCCCGGAGCCGCCGAGGACGATCGCGCGGTCCGCGCGGCCGTCGATGACCGCGCGCGCGGCCGCGGCGCAGAAGTCCGGGTAGTCCACCGTCTCCTCGGAATCCGTTCCGACGTCGAGCACCTGGTGCCCCTCTGTCCGGAGGAACGTCTTCAGCTCCTCTTTCAACAGATACCCCGCGTGGTCGCTCCCCATCGAGACGCGCATCAGTCCGGATCCGAGATCGATGCCGCCCGGACCGGCGCGGGACCGAACATGGCGTCCACCAGCCGGACGCACCACTCTTCGAGCTCCGCCGCCACTGCCCGATAGGTCGCGAGCGGCATGCCGAGGGGATCGATGATTCCCTCGTCCGCCGGATTGCCGAGATCGCCCGCACGCCGGAGCTCGTCGGCGCGCTCGACGAGGTCGCGCAGCGTCGCATGCGGATCGACGGCCCGTTCGCCCGCCGACGGATGCTCTCGCGAGGGGATCCGTTCGAGGAGGCGCACGATCTCCTTGAGCGTGAACGTGCGCGACGCGGCACGCGGATGAAGGTCTTCGACGTGATCGCGATGTTCGCTCGACATGGCGATCACCAACTCCGCGTCGGACAGGTCGCGTTCGTGCAACCTGCGCCCGCGATGTGCCGCGAGTTGGAAGCCTCGCTCGGCCGCTGCGACGATCGACCCGTCCTCGGCGAGCGAGCCGGCCCATCCCGACGTTCCGGCCGACGCGACCGATGGTGCGCTCTCTCCGAGGCGCTCCCGGAGCGTCGAGCGCAGGATCGCCTCGGCGATCGGCGAACGGCACACGTTGCCCGTGCAGACGACGAGGATCGATGCCACGAGGTTCGGGAGTGTACCGGCGAACCCCCGCCTTCACGCTTCCGACAGAGCGTGGACCACGGCACTCTCGGCGAGGGCACCGACGCGAAGGAACCGAGGCTCGCCGCCGGTCAAATCCACGACGGTCGACGCCCGGCCATCGACCGGAGAGCTATCGCAGAGGTAAACGGCCACGCGATCGCCGAACACCGCCCGGACGCCGTCGCACGCCGCCGGCGTCGACTCACCCGAGCGATTGGCGCTCGTCACCGCGAGCGGTCCCGTCAACGTGAGCACAGCCAGCGCGAGCGGATGATGGGGCATCCGAACGCCGATCGTCTCGGCGTTCCCGCCGAGCTCCCAGCCTCGAGACAACTCCGTCCGGGGAAGGATCAACGTCAAGGCCCCCGCCCAGAACCGCGTCGCCAGACGCAACGCTGGCTCGTCGAACGATGCGATCTGCTTCGCCGCCGTCAGCGACGGCACGAGCACCGGAAGCTCGAGGTCAGATGGCCGCGACTTCGCCTCGAACACGCGGGCGGTAGCCGCCGGGTCGTCGGGACATGTCCCGATGCCGTACACGGTGTCGGTGGGAACGACGATCAGCTCACCGCTCACCGCGGCGTCCGCCGCGTCACGGATCGGGTCCGTCACGGCCTCCGGGCGATGACCACGCGATCGCGCCCAGCGAGATCTGGCGCCACACGAACGTCCATGAACGATCCCCGGAAAACCTCCGCGATGGTCTCGCCGAACGCGCTTCCGACCTCGACCGCGAGCACGCCGCCGTCCCGCAGCCATCGGAGCGCCTCGGCCGCGAGCCGTTCGTACACCTCGGGTCCCCCGAGGAGGGCGAGCGTCGGGTCAGCCTTCACCTCCGGCGGAAGACCCTCGTACTCCTCCGGCGTGACGTACGGCGGATTGCTCACGACGAGGTCGAACCATCCCCGGAGCTCGTCGGGCAGCGGCATGAGAAGGTCACCCTCGAGGACCGCGACATCGATTCGGAGCCGCCGAGCGTTCGCCAGCGCCAGGTCGACCGCCTCCGCAGAGCGATCGGTCGCGAACACCCTCGCGTCCGGCCGTTCGTCCTTGATGGCGAGAGCGATCGCGCCGGTCCCCGTTCCGACGTCCGCGACAAGCGGTCCCTCGGAGTCCCGGATTGCGCCGAGGGCGTGTTCGACAAGGACCTCGGTCTCGGGGCGCGGGACGAACACGCCCGGCCGAACCTCGACTTCGATACGTCGGAACGCCTGCCGTCCGGTGAGGTGCTGCAGCGGCGTTCCTGTGCACCGCTGACAGATCGCTCGCCCGTACATCCTGGCCTCACGAGCGTCGAGTCCCTGAGTCCGCGAGAAGAGCCCGGCTCGATCCGTCCCGAGCACGTGCATCATCAGTTGCTCGGCGGTCGCGCGTGGACTCTCGACGTCGTGCCGTTCGAGGTAGTCCGTCGCGCGGCGAACGACCTCCGCGGGGCGCAATGGGTCACTCCTGCTCGGACGCTCGCGCGCCACGGCGGCCGTCGGGATCGCCGTCGGTCGCGGTTGCGAGCTGTGACGCGCGCTCGGCCGCGAGCAGCGCGTCGACGAACTCGTCGATGTCGCCTTCGAGTACGTCCTGCAAGCGGTGAACCGTCACCTTCACGCGGTGATCGGTCACGCGGTTCTCCGCGAAGTTGTACGTCCTGATCTTCTCGGCGCGCTCCCCCGTTCCGAGCTGCGAGCGCCGGGTGGCTGCCTCCTCGGCGGCAGCCTCGTCTCGCGCGCGGCTGAGCAATCGCGCGCGCAGGTAGCGCATCGCCTTCTCCCGGTTCTGCAGCTGCGATCGCTCCTCCTGCGTCGCGACGACGATGCCGCTCGGCTTGTGCGTGATCCGAACGGCGGAGTCCGTCGTGTTGACCGACTGACCGCCGGGCCCGGAGGAGCGGTAGACCTCGATCTTCAGATCCTCGGGCTTGATCTCGACCTCGACGTCTTCGGCCGCAGGGAGCACGGCGACGGTTGCCGTCGACGTGTGGATCCGACCGGAGGACTCGGTGACGGGAACGCGTTGCACTCGGTGCACGCCCGACTCGTGCTTCAGCCGCGAGTACGCCCCCTTGCCGCGTACCTCCAAAACGACCTCCTTGAACCCGCCGAGCTCTGCGGGCGACGCGGAGAGAACATCGGTCTTCCATCCGCGGCGCTCCGCGTAGTGCCGGTACAGCTCGAGAAGCTCCGCCCCCCAGAGCGCCGCCTCGGTTCCGCCGGCTGCGGCGCGGATCTCGACGATGACGTCCTTGTCGTCGTTCGGATCGCGGGGGACGAGCAGCTCCTCGAGCCGGGATCGCAACGTGGCGATCTTCGCCTCGGCGGCCTCCGCCTCGGCACGGAGGAACGAGGCCATCTCGGGGTCGGCCTCCTCGCGCGCCAGCGAGCGCGCCTCCTCGGCTTCACGCCGCGCTTCGCGGAACTGCCGATACGGCACGATGATCTGTTCCAGCTCAGCGAAGTCCTTGCCCAGCCGGCGCATCCGATCGCGATCGGCGGCGACGTCAGGCGAGGCCATCTCGACCTGCACGCGTTCGTAGCGCGCCTCCACATCGGCCAGACGTGTGTCGAAGTCCATGGACCGATTATCCAGGCCCGCGAGAGAGCGCGGTTGGTCCCGGGAAGGTGGAACGTCTATTCGCGGGAAGCGTCGTCCGGCTCGTCGCCCCAAAACAGGTCGAGCCGTGGGATGTCAGGCATCTCGAGGTCGAGCACCTTCGTTCCCTCCCAAAGTTCCTCGTACGAAGGATCGTCCAGAACGTCGTGCTCCTCGACGTGCTCGACGAACACGTTGTCGCGCGGCGTGGAGGGCTCGTGGTCGTTCGTCACGTCGATAACGCTCTCGGTGGCGTCGCCGGCCTCGATGCCATCCGAGTCTTCGTCGATGTCGGCCTCGGCGATCTCCGGCATGACGATCGTCGCCTCCAGATCACTCGCCACGCCGAGCAGTCGGTCCCGCATCTGCGCGAGCTCCCCGACCAAGCGGTTTCGTCGGGTCGAGAGGCCCAGGAGGGTTCGGTCAGCATGCTCCTTTGCCAGGCGGAGGGAGCGCTCGGCGGTCTCGCGCGCCTGCTCGTCCTTGGCCTTCGCCTGGCTCCGGATCCGATCGGCATCGGCACGCGCTTCCTCGAGCATGCGCTCTGCTTCCCGACGGCTTTCGACCTGGACCCGCTCGGCCACCTCGTCCGCCTCGCGGATCACCTTCGCCACGCGCTTTGCGAGCCGCTCGTATGGGTCGACCTTCGGCTGAGCGAGCTCGCGCAGTGCGGCGTCCGCTTCGAGCCGCGCCTCGCGAAGCATCGAGGCCATCACCTCGACCTGGTCGGCGAGCTGGTCGAGGTAGTCGCGTACCTGATGCGGGTCGTATCCGCGCCGGATCGTGACGAACTCCCGGCGGCGAATCTGGTCGGACGAGAAGAGGACGGGCACGTCCAGCTCTGTCGCGGACATGGGGAAGGCCTCCTGTTTTTTTGCGGGTGCCCGAAGGCGGGACCAGGACGCTACACGCGGCGAACGCCGATGCAAGCACCCAACCGCGCTTACGCCTCTGCGCTGCGGGCCTGCTGCTCCCGTTTGAGCACCTCGTTGAACGAGGCGATCGCGACCTCGATCTGACCATCGTCGGGGGGCTTCGTCGTGATCTTCTGGAGCCACAGCCCGGGTGTCATGACGATCCGCATGAACGCGGACTTCGGGTACCGCGCGCCGAGCCGCAACAGCTCGAATGCGAGCCCGGCGATGATCGGGATCGCCAGCAGGCGAGAGCCGATGCGCCACCACAGTCCGGGTGCACCGAATAGGGCGAACACGAAGATCGTCGTCACCATGACGATCAACAGGAAGTTGGTGCCACACCGGACGTGAAGCGTCGAGTAGGGATCGATACGGTCGGGAGTGAGAGGCTCCTCGTGCTCGTACGCCGCGATCGTCTTGTGCTCCGCGCCGTGATACGCGAACACACGTCGGATGTCTTTCGCGCGACCGATCACCAACAGATAGCCGAGGAACAGCCCGACACGGAACAGGCCCTCGAGGACATTCGTCATGATGCTCGACCCGATCCTTCGCCCAACCCACCCGAACGTCGCAGCGGGCAGCACGATGAACAACCCGATGAAGATCACCGCGGCGATGACGAACGAGACCGCCATCTGACGCGACGTCAGCTGCTCGTCTTCAGGCGCGGACTCGCGCGCCGAGATCGACAGCGCGCGGAACCCGATCGCCAGCGCCTGCCCGAGCGCGATCACCCCTCGCAGGAACGGCTTGCGGAGGATCGGATGACGCTTCGCGACGGAATCGATGTCGTGCGACTCGACGTGGATGTCCCCTGCGGGTCTCCGGATGGCCACCGCCCACACGTCGCGGCCCCGCATCATGACGCCCTCAACCACGGCCTGGCCGCCGTAGAAGTGCTCGGGCTTGGCCACCTCATCCGCCACGCGCTGCGTCATCGATCGCGCCGAAGCACGACCCGGATCAACCCGGCTGTTGTTGCTTGGCGTAGCGACGCTGGAAGCGCTCGACGCGCCCCCCCGTGTCCACGAGCTTCTGCTTGCCCGTGTAGAAGGGGTGGCAGTTCGAGCAGATCTCGACGCGCAGGTCCGACCTCGTGCTGCGGGTCTGGAACGTGTTGCCGCACGAACAGTGGACCGTCGCGACCTTGTACTCGGGATGGATGTTCTGCTTCATGACTTCGAACACTCCTCGATGGCTGTGGACGCCGAACCTCAGGACGGCGCCTTGGCGATCTCCTTCAGGAACTGCTCGTTCGACTTCGTTTGGCGGATCTTGTCCGTGAGCAGCTCGAGCGCGGCGCCCGGGTCGAGTGCGTGGAGAACTCGGCGGAGCCGCCACACGAGCGCGAGCTCCTCGGTCGGGAGGAGCAGCTCTTCCTTGCGCGTGCTCGAGGCCTCGACGTTGATAGCCGGGAACAGCCTCTTCTCTGCCATCTGGCGGTCGAGACGGATCTCCATGTTCCCTGTGCCCTTGAACTCCTCGAAGATCCCCTCGTCCATCCGCGAACCGGTCTCGACGAGCGCGCTCGCGATGATCGTCACCGAGCCGCCCTCCTCGATGTTCCGCGCGGCGCCGAAGAACCGCCTCGGTGGGTACAACGCCGTCGAGTCGATACCGCCCGACAGGATCTTCCCGGACGCCGGAGCGGCGAGGTTGTACGCGCGCGCGAGCCGAGTGATCGAGTCGAGGATGATAGCGACGTCCTTGCCCATCTCGGCGAGGCGCTTGGCCCGCTCGAGGACCAGCTCGGTGACCTGGATGTGCTGGTCCGGCGGCTTGTCGAACGTGGAGTAGACGACCTCCGCGGGCTGCACGGTCCGCTGCCAGTCCGTAACCTCCTCGGGACGTTCGTCGACGAGCAGGATGATCACGTGGGTGTCCGGGCTCGAGTTGATGATCCCGTTCGCGATGTTCTTGAGGACCGTCGTCTTGCCCGCCTTCGGCGGCGAGACGACCATGCCGCGCTGACCCTTCCCGATCGGCGTGATCATGTCGATGATGCGGCCGGTCACGTCGGTCGGCCCGGTCTCCAAACGGAACCGATCGTGCGGGAACAGCGGCGTCAGCTTGTCGAAGTTGGGGCGCGACTTCGCCGTCTCGGGATCGACGCCGTTCACCGTGTCGATCTGCAGCAGCGCGAAGTACTTCTCGTTGTCCTTGGGATGACGAACCTTGCCGGTGACGGTGTCGCCCTTGCGGAGCATGAACCGCCGCACCTGCGACAGCGAGACGTAGATGTCCTGCTGCCCGGGAAGGAACCCGGTCGTGCGGAGAAACCCGTACCCCTCCGGCAGGATGTCGAGAAGACCCGTCGCCGTCGGCGCCGTGGCGAGCTCCTCCTCGCGCGTCTCGACCTCGCGCTGGCGACGCTCCTCGCGGGCGCGCCGCCGCTCCTCGCGGGACGGACGTCGGCGCGGTCCCTGTCCGTCGCGGTACGGCGGACGTTCGCCTCCACCACGCTCGAACCGCTGCTCGCGCGGCCGTTCGCGGACTCGGTCGTCCTGCCGGACGCCGCCGTTGCCCGACGGGGCCGGGGCGTTCTCGCGCCGTACGTCCGTGCGCGTCTCCCCGGTGCCACCTTCGGATCCGGCGGACTGCTGGTCCGCGGGAGGCGGCGAGGCCCCGCTCGGCGTCCCGGCGGGCGACGGCCCGGTCGCCGCGGCGCTTCCGGCGCTCGGGTTCTGGCCGTTCGCGTGCGCCAGGATGCGTTCGATCAAGTCGGCCTTCTTCAGGCCTCTGTGGCCCTCGATCCCGAGGTCGGACGCGATCTGATGCAGTTCGGCCGCGACCTTGCCCTCGAGGGCGCTCTTCTCCATGGTTGCCACTCAGGCTCCTTTCTGCAGTTCCTTTTGCAGGGACTTCCAGTCCTGCAGGAACTTTTCAAGTCCAACGTCCGTAAGCGGATGCTTCACCAGCTGCGTGAACACCGAGTACGGCATCGTGGCGATATCGGCACCCGCGAGCGCGGAGTCAACGACGTGCATGGGATGACGGAGCGAGGCCGCGAGGACGTTGGTCTCATAGCCTTGAACCTCGTAGATCTCGCAAATCTTCCGCAGCGCGTCCATCCCATTGGCGGCCACGTCATCCAACCGGCCGAGGAACGGCGACACGATGTACGCCCCGATCTCGGCCGCGAGGATCGCCTGCGCCGGCGAGAACACCAGCGTGACGTTGACCTTGATCCCCTCGTCGGTGAGGCGCTTCCCCACCGTCAGGCCGTTCGGCGTCATCGGCACCTTCACCACGGCATTGGTCGCCATCTGGGCGAGATCGACGCCTTGCTCGTACATGGGCTCGATCTCGAGCTCGGTCGTCTCGAGCGAGATGGGGCCCTCGACCTCCGACAGGATCTCCTTCCACACCCGCGCGGGGTCGTCGGCCTCTTTGGCGACGAGTGACGGATTCGTCGTCACGCCGCCGAGCACGCCCCACCGATTGATCTCACGGATCTCGTCGATGCTGGCCGTGTCCAGGAACAGCTTCATCGGGCCCCTCCCTCCGTCGCCACGCCAACGGGCGTCGCCTGGCCGACCGCCCGCTCCGTCGCACGATCCATCACCAGGTCGATGATCGCGGCGAGCGTTCGGTCGAAGTCGTAGTTGGGCAATACGGGAACGCCGTGGCTCAGCGCCTGGCTCTTGATGTAGCGCTGTACTCGGCGGATGTTCTCGAACTCGGTCAGGTAGCGATTCGCGGCGCGGCCCGAATGGTCCGCGGCGCGGGCCGCGAAGTGGCTGCGGTGCGCGTCCTCGTCCTCGACAGAGAGGATGAGCGGAACAGCCAGCGCCCGGTCCTGCCACCTGGATGGGTCGACGAATCCCGGGACGACGTGCGCGCCCTCGATGATCAAGCTGGTCTGCTCGAGGGCGGCGCGCTCGAGGAGCGCGTTGACGCCCACGGCCACGGCCGCCGTCTGCTCTCGGAAGCCGACGACGACGGCGTCGCGCGACGGATGTTCACGGAGCACCGAACCGGCCTCGAACGACGATGTGTGCAGCGAGGGCATCAGCTCGCGAGAGAACAGCGCACGCATCACCTCGCGCACGGCGTCGGTCGCGACGACGCGGACGATACCGAGGCGCGTTGCAAGCTGCGTGGCCAACGTCGACTTCCCGACGCCGGTCGTGCCCCCGATCAGCACGACGACCGGAACGTCCAATGCCGCCACCTCGCGCCACCGCCGATAGTTCTCCGCGTAGCGCTCGCCTGCGAGCTCCTCCACCGCCGAGAGCGTCAGCTCGGAGAGCTCGTCGCTCGATACCGACGGCGCGCTTCGCGCCAGCAGTCGCTCCTCGACCACCTCGGCAACCTGGTACGCGCGCGACGGCGACAGCCCCGTGACCATTACCTCGGAGGCGTGCAGGCCCTTCGAGAACGGGAGCCCGGTCTGTCCGTCCTCGATCACGATGTGCGGGCTCCGCCGTTCCTTGTTGTTGTTCGTCGAACCGATCTCGTTGGTCATGCTTGCTCCGAGCCGCCACGGGCGGCGTGCCGCTCGATCGCGAGCCCGATGGTCCAACGCAGCGCCTCGACGAGATCCGGCTCGCCGTCCACCGCGACGGGTCGGTTGTCGACGAAGACGACGTCCGCTCCGCGGGCGATCGCTCGTTCGCACGCGACGTCTACGGCTGCGGCTTTGAGCTCGGTGAGGAGCACCTCGTACCCTCCGGCGCCATCCATCTCACGCGCCAACCCCGCCCTATCGGCGAGGCGGGCGCTCAACCCCACCACGCGGCAGCCGTGATTCGCTTCCAGGGACCGAGCCTGCCTGTCGGCGACCGGTCCCTGCGCCGTCGTAGTGAAGAACACGTCCTTGCCCTCCACGTCGCCCAGCGGCTGTGGATGAAGGTCCGCCACGATGAGCCGGGCATCACCGCGCAGTCGCTTGACGTGGGATCGGAGGACAGAGAAGTTCTCGCTAGAAGAGATTCTCCGCCCGGCTGGGCTGTGGCCCATCGTAACAACCACCAGGTCCGACAGCAACAGGCGGTAGGGGCCGAGGTACTCGGTCAGGTTCCTCTCGGCCAAAGCGGCATTCGTCACGAGCACGCCCGCATCCCACGGCACTGGGGGGACGGACGCCCCGCTCCCCTCGAGGACCACGACGCCCGCCCCGAGCCCCACGGCGAGCTCGGCCGCCTCGCGCGCGTTCGTCGCGACCGGGCGGCCCGCGAGTCCGCCGCCGGCCCGTCGCGCGCCGATCGTCGTCACACCCGTCGTGACGGCGTCCTCCAGGTAGTCGGACGCGGCGTGCCGTCCGCTGCGGACGAGCTCGAGCAGACGCTCGAGCGTGACCGAGCCGGCCTCGGCCACCTGCGGCCGGGGTGGACCGCCCCGTCCCATGGCGACGACGATCGGGTTCATGCCGTCGGCCAGCGCGGTTCGAGCGACCTCGCCCGCCGCCGCGGTCTTGCCGGTGCGCTTGCCGGTTCCGATCACAGCGATGGTCGCGACCCCCAGCGGCGGGCCGTCGATCGGGGGGTCGAACCGGAAATCGCCGCCCACGTACGGGAGGCCTCGGGCGAGCGCGACCGCGACGAGCTCCATGCGTTCGCGATCACCGAGCACGGGTTCGTCGGACACGTCGAGAACCGCTTCGACTGAGCCACGACCGAGCCGGTCGAGCGCCCGTGCCAACGAGGCGGTGGGTTCGCCGTCCGCGTGGATCAGCGGAAGGCCGAGCTCGAGGTCCTTCCCGGGGCGGAGCTTTTCCGTTCCCCCGAGGAACAGCGCCGCAACGGGCTCGAGACCGCGCGAACGCGAGGTCTCGAGCGCCCAACGCGTCACCGGTGGGTAGTGCTCGCCGTCGACGAGAACGAGGACCTTCATCTGGTCGCCTATCGCATGGCGGCCGGCGCGATCGTGATCTTCGGAGCTACTCCCCGATCTGCGCGCCGGTCACGGTCGTCCGTTGCTGAACGGGTGGTTCGAGCTCACGGTGGAACTGCTCGCCTGTCGAGAGCGAGAAGTGGGCGATCACGCTGCCCCCGCCGAACGGGTACTTCCGCGTGATCCTGACCTGATCGCCCTCGAACTCGAGCACGTTGTAACACGGCTTCGTGTAGCCGCGGACGCGGAGCGAGGCGACCGTCCCCGCGTTCGCGACGTACAGGTCCTCCAGACGCCACACGTACGGCACGTGCTTGTGTCCGGAGAGCACGATGTTCACGCCGCTGGTGATGAGCACCTCGAGCAGGTCACCCGCGTCCATCACCGTGCTGCGTTCGCGACCCGTGCCCGGTATCGGCAGCAGGTGGTGGTGCAGCACGAACACCTTCAGCTCCGCCGGAACGTCGAACTGCGACCGGATCCAGTCGTACCGTTCGCGGCCGACCTGCCCCTCGTTGATGTCCGGCTCGCTGGAGTCGACGCCGACGATGCGAACGCCGTGCACGTCCACGCTCCAGTGCCGGTCGCCGATCAGCTCCTCGAAATGGAGGTACCCCACGTTCCGCGCGTCGTGGTTGCCGGGGACCGTATACATCGGCGCCGTGATGCGCTGCGCGTAGGCGAGCCAGTTCTTGTACTCCTGCCGGTATCCCTCGTTGGTGAGGTCACCACTGCAGATGACGACGTCTGGGTTGAGCTCGTTCAGCTCCACCAGGACGCGATGCATCAGGTTCGGAACGAAGTACGGGGAGCCGACGTGCGGGTCGGAGATGTGGCCGATCGTCACCACGGGTTCGCAGTGTAGCCGCACCAACGACGCTTCCAGCGGGCCGCGCGTGGGACGATGGACAACGTGAACGGCCTCGACCTCGTCCTCGTCGGCGCACTTGTGCTGGCGGCGCTGTCGGGGTTCCGGCGCGGGCTCGCGTTGCAAGCGTTTGGCTTCGGCGGACTGCTGATCGGGCTCGTCGTCGGCGCGCTCTTCGTGCCGCTCGTCTCGGGGATCGCCGATCAGTCGATGGCGCAGGCGACGCTGGCGATCGTCACGCTCATCGTGTTCGCCGGAATCGGGAACGGCGTCGGGTGGTTCGTCGGCACCAGGCTCCGCACGCGTACGCGCTCCTCGAAGTACGGCCGGGCCGATGCCTTAGGTGGATCGGCCGTCGCGATCCTCGCGTCGCTGATCACCATCTGGTTCATCTCGCTGAATCTGGTGAACGGGCCCTTCCCCGACCTCGCGCGACAGATCCGCGGGTCTGCGATCGTTCGCGCGCTCGACGACACGCTGCCCCAGCCGCCGTCGCTCCTCGCGCAGGTCCGGCAGTTCTTCAACCGGTTCGGATTCCCGGACGTGTTCGCTGGGCTCCCGCCCGTTCCCGCCGAGCCGGTTCGCCCTCCCAGCAGCGTCGACGCCCGTGCGGCGTTCGCGGCCGCCGACGACAGCACCGTTATGGTCGTCGGCCCGGCGTGCGACAGGATCCAGGAGGGTTCGGGGTTCGGGGTCGGCGGCGAGTACGTCATCACGAACGCGCACGTCGTCGCCGGCGTCGACGAGCCACAGATCGTCAGCAGCGGCGGTGAGACGTATGCGGCGACGACGGTGCTCTTCGACGCGGAGCTCGATCTCGCCGTCCTGCACGTCGACGGTGCTCCCTGGCCCAGCCTGTCGCTCACGCCGCTCGACGCCGACCGTGGCGCCGGAGGAGCGGTCCTCGGTTACCCGGGCGGAAGAGAGCTCGAGGGGAATCGCGCCGCGGTGCTTCGCGCCCTCGACGGCGTGATCGGACTGGACATCTACGGGCGACGCCGGACGGAGCGGTTCGTGCTCGAGCTCCAGACGCACGTCCGGCCCGGCAATTCGGGCGGTCCGTTCGTGCTGTCGAACGGCTACGTCGCCGGCGTCGTGTTCGCCGCGTCGACGGCCGACCAGAACGTGGGCTACGCGCTCGCGGCGAGCGAGGTTGCCCCGGTCCTCGAGCGTTCGATCGGACAGACCCAACCGGTCGGCACCGGTCCCTGCATTCGTTAGCCGAAGGTCCCAGGCCGAACGGACGGGTCGGGCCACGTCGGGTGACGCCGTTCGGGCAGACCCTGCTCACGGCCGTGTATCGGCTCAACACGGCTCCCGATACGGCGGAGGATGATCCCTCACAGACGTCCCTTGGTTGCCGTGATTGCCGGCGCGCTCATCGTGGCGGGCGCCATCGCAACCTGGATGCCCGCTCGCCGAGCGAACGCAGCACTGCTCTCCGCCACGGTCGGTACGACCCGCGCCGTCGTCCCAGCCGGCTGGTCCGAGAATCCGGGCCGCGCCCCACGCGGGCGAGACGGACTGCGCCACCTCCTCGTTCACGTCGAACGCGCCATGGCGATCACGGCGCGTCCTGGCGGCGGCCGGACGATTGGAACGATGCCGGCGGGCTCGAGGTACTACGACATCCCCACGGTCGCCTGGGTCCGCGACGTTTCCCCCGACGGCCGTTACGGGCTCGTCGGCGTCCCGTACGTCGGATACCGGGCAACGGGATGGATCCGACTCCGCGGACTCGACCGCTCGCACACGCGTGTGAGCGTGGAGGCGGATCTGTCGGAACACAGCATCACGGTGCGCCGCGGCGATCACGTGCTATTCCGCGCCGGGGCCGCGACGGGCGCGCCCCCGTCACCGACACCCATCGGCCGGTACTTCGTGACCGACCGAGTGCCGTTCCCCAACGGGGGGGTGCTCGGGACGTTCGCGTTCGGGATCTCGGGGATTCAGCCGAACCTTCCGCCGGGATGGGGCGGCGGCGATCAGCTCGCAATTCACGGAACCAACGACGCATCCTCGATCGGACGCTCCGCGAGCGCCGGATGCCTCCGAGTTTCGGAGGGAACGCTCGCGCGGTTGCGGCGGGTGCTCCGCTTGGGGACTCCGGTCGTGATCCACCCGTAGCGGCTATCCAGTCGGGGCCGCTACTCCTCCATCACGACGCGAACGTCGCCTTCGCGCGACAGCAGCGAGAACGACGTGATCTCACCCTCGCGACGGAACACCACGCTGATCCGGCTGTCGCCGACAGCGAGGTTTCGGACCTCGACCGTGTTGAGCCACGTCGGCAGGTGCGGCAGGTTGACCGTGAGCAGGTTCTGATGGGCTCGTGCCGAGATGCCGAGCATCGCCTGCAACATGAGGAAGGGAGAACCGGCGGCCCACGCTTGGGGCGAGCACGCAACCGGATAGCTCACGGGCCGGTTCGGCGTACGCCTGGTGAATCCGCAGAACAGTTCGGGCAGCCGCATGTAGTCCGCGTTCACCGCCGCGTCGAACAGCGCCGTGGAGACGCGGTTGGTCGAACGAGCCATGCCGTAGCGCTTGAGCCCCGCGGCGATGAGCGCATTGTCGTGCGGCCAGACCGATCCGTTGTGGTAGCTCATGGGGTTGTACGCCGCGGCCGCCTTGCTCATCGTGCGGATACCCCAGCCCGAGAACATGTCCGGCGAGAGCAGGCGCTTGGCGAGCGGAACGGCCTTCTCGTCGTCGACGATGCCACAGTACAGCGCGTGCCCCGGGTTGGAGGTGATCGTCCGCACCTGGCGTTTGTCGGCGTCGAGCGCCTGGGCGAAGTACTTCTCGTCGCCCATCCAGAACGCCTCGTTGAACTTCGCCCGCAGCGCGGCAGCCTCGTCCTCGAGTCGACGCGCGTCGTCGTCGCGACCGAGCGCGCGATACACGTCGCCCATCCGTTGCTTGGCCAGGTAGACGTAGGCCTGAACTTCGCAGAGAGCGATCGGTGGTTCGGCGAGCCGCCCGTCGGCGTGGACGACGGAGTCATATGAGTCCTTCCACCCCTGGTTCTTGATGCCTCGCGGCGAACGCGAGAGGTATTCGACGAAGCCGTCGCCGTCCAGGTCGCCGTACTCGTCGATCCAGGCCAGCGCCGCTTGTGCGGCCGGCAGGAGCTTCTCGGCGAACTCCAGGTCGCCCGTCCACCGGAAGTGCTGGGCGTACAGCAGGACGAACCACGGCGTGGCGTCGACCGAGCCGTAGTAGGGCGAGTGCGGGATGAGGCCGGCGCGCGCCAGCTCGCCCTGTCGGATCTCGTGCAGGATCTTGCCCGGTTCCTCATCGCGCCAGTCGTCTTCGATCGTCCCCTGCTTCGACGCGAGGAGCTCGAGCGCGTCGCGCGCCGGCCGTGTGTTGACCATCAGCAGCTGGTGGGAGGCGATCAGCGAGTCGCGGCCGAACACGGCGACGTACCACGGGATGCCGGCGGCGAGCACGGCCCCGCCATCGCTTTGCGTGTAGAGCGCGCGGAGATCCCGCAGACTGCGGTCGAGCAGTTCGTTGAACAGCTCGTTGTCGGTGACCACCTGCGTCGACTCGCGCTCCCACTCCTCGTACGACCGGCGCAGCTCGTGCACCGCATGGTCGAAGTCCACCGACGACGGGCGGCCGTCCTCGATGATCGGGTCGACGGACAGTCCGATCAGCTTCGTCTGGTACGGGCCGAGGTGAACCCGGAACGTAGCCGTCGCTTCGAGGTCGTCGACGTCGATGCGATCGGCGCGCGCGCCGAACTCGATCCTGGTGATCCGACGAACGCCGTCGCGTCCTTCGTAGACGAAGTCGATCCGGCCGTCCTCCACCTTCGGTGCCGCGGGGGGTTGCGATCCGTCCCGGGTCATCCCCCGGACCTCGAAGATGTCGGCGAAGTCGGCCCCGAACGCGAACTCCACGTCGATCGTGACGGGGAACGGGTTGTAGTTCTTCATCCGCACCCGCTCGAACAGCCGTCCGCTGATCGCTCGGATCCGCCGGATGTTCAGTGTCTGCTGAGGGACGGCGAGCACCTTTTCGTCGTACAGGTCCGGGTTGGTGAGATCGACGTGCGACATGTAGCCGCGCTCGGACGACGACGACAGCAGGACCGGCGCGCGCCCGTTGATCGTCAGCCGGAACCGGGAGAGGAACCGTGTGTCCTTGGAGTACAGCCCCAGGCCGTAGTCGGCCTCCTGCTCGAGGTTGCCTTCGAGATCGGAGTACAGGAAGGCGTCGCCTTCCTTGACCGCGAGCGTCTTGCTGGCGAGATCGGTGATGAGGACCGGCGACACGCCCTCTTCGGGACGCTCGGCACCGGGAGGTGATTCGACTTCCGCTCGCCTCGACTCACCGCCGAGCGGGTTGACGCTCATCGGGTCACGCCGTTCCCATCGACACCCTCCGGCGGTCGACCGAGTCTAGGTTTCGGGTGTGAGCGGTTCAATGACATCGATCACACCATCGTCGCAGGACCGTGCGGAGATAAGGTCCCGCCGCGCAGCCACGAGCAATCGTCAAGACTGGAAGACCTCGACCCCGGTCGCTCGAACGTGCACTCGGAGCACCCGCCAGCCCTCATCGGGGTCGGCGATGCGCCGACCATCGGTTTCGAACGCCAGCAGCGCCGGCCCCGAGCCGGACAGACACACCGCGTAGCCCTCCGCACGGAGCCGACGGAACACGTCCCGGACGGTCGGCGCGAGCGTGAGTCGCGCGTCCTGATGGAGCCGGTCGTCGAGCGCGCCGGGTAGCTTCGACGGGTTGCGAAGCAGTGCAACGATGGTCATCGCCGAGCGCCCGATGTTGTACACGGCGTCGTCCCGAGCGACCGTGTCGGGCAGCGCACGGCGCGCGTCCTCGGTCGAGATCCGCACACCGTCGGGGATCAGCACGACCGGCCGGAGGTCTGGATGGGGGTCGATGCGCTCGACCTGTCCGCCGCTCGCGATCACGAGCCCTCCGAAGGACGCCGCCGCCGCGTTATCGGGATGCCCCTCGAGCGCAGCGGCGATGCCGAAGGTCGTCTCGGCGTCGCTGTGGTAACCGAGGAGCGCTCGGGCGAGCGCTACGCCGGCGACGGCGGCGGCGGCGCTCGAGCCGAGGCCGCTCGCCAGCGGGATTCGATTGACGCCGTGAAGGCGATGGGCAGGGATCGAGTGGTCACTGTTCGACGCAGCCAACCGCATGGCGCGGCTCACCAAGTCGGTGCCGTCGGTGGGGAGCTCGTCGGCGCCCTCGCCCTCCCACGTCACTCCGCCGTCGGCCTCGGTGTCGATCGTTACCTCGTTGCAGAGATCGAGGGCCAGGCCGAAACAGTCGAACCCCGGTCCGAGGTTCGCCGACGTCGCGGGAACCCGCGCCGTGAGTCGCATGCCCGCGACGTTACAGGCCGAGCTCAGCCGCGACGGCGTGCGCGTCGGCGGGGATGGACGGCGGGTGTGCCGCGCCGGTGATCGCCCACTCCGGGTCCTTCAGACCGTGACCGGTCAGGACGCACACGATCGTCGACCCCTCGGGGAGACGATCCTCTCCAGCGAGCCGCAGCAGTCCCGCAACGCTCGCCGCCGACGCCGGCTCCGCGAACATCCCTTCTCGGGCGATGCGCCGATAAGCCGCGAGGATCTCGCGGTCGGTGACGGCGAGGATCGCGCCCTCGGACTCCTTTGCCGCCGCGAGCGCCTTGTCCCACGACGCCGGGTTCCCGATGCGGATCGCCGACGCGATCGTCTGGGGCGTTTTCACCGGGGCACCTTCGACGATGGGAGCAGCCCCCGCCGCCTGGAACCCGAACAGCCGTGGCGGCTCGTGGATCACGCCGTCGTTCAGGTACTCGGAGTAGCCGAGCCAGTGGCTCGAGATGTTCCCGGCGTTGCCCACGGGAACGCAGTGCACGTCCGGCGCGCGGCCGAGCGCGTCGCAGATCTCGAACGCCGCGGTCTTCTGCCCCAGCAGGCGGTGCGGGTTCACCGAGTTGACGAGCGTCACCGAAAAGGTGGACGCGAGGTCCTGTGCGAGCGCGAGCGCCGCGTCGAAGTTCCCCTCCACCTCGAGCACACGCGCGCCGTGCACAAGGGTTCCCGCCATCTTGCCCAGCGCGACCTTGCCCTTGGGGACCAGCACGGCGCACGTCACTCCCGCCTTTCCGGCGTACGCGGCGGCGCTCGCGCTCGTGTTTCCCGTCGAGGCGCAGACGACGGCTTTCGAGCCCTCCTCGAGCGCCTTGCTGATCGCGACCGTCATGCCGCGGTCCTTGAACGACCCGGTGGGGTTGGCCCCCTCGTACTTCAACCACACGTCACACCTGGTCTCGTCGGACAGGGCGTCCGAACGCACCAGCGGCGTTCCGCCTTCGCCCAGGGTGACGACGGGCGTGTCGGGGCCGACCGGGAGACGGTCGCGATACTCCTCGATCACGCCGCGCCAGGGGCGGGCCACTACTCTTCGGCCTCCACTCGAAGCACGCTTCGAACCTCCTCGACGGCTTGCACGGCGTGCAGCTCGGCGACCGCGTGCTGGAACGCCCCCTCCCGGGCTCGGTGCGTCACGAACACGAGCTGCGCGTCTCGGCCCGTGCCTTCCTGCCACACGCTCTTGATCGAGACGGCGTTGTCGCCCAAGACGCGGGCGATCTCGGCCAGCACACCCGGACGGTCCTCGACGCGCAGCAGGATGTAGTACTGACCCGTCATCTCGACCATCGGGCGGATCGTTCTCTCGTAGAAGCACGTGCAGCCGATGCCGCGCGCATCGGCAACGAGGTTCCGAGCCACCGTGATGAGGTCACCGACGACGGCGGTCGCGGTTGCACCGCCGCCCGCGCCGCGACCGTAGAACATGAGCTCGCCGACCTTCTCGCCCTCCACGAACACGGCGTTGAACGCGTCGCGCACGCTCGCGAGCGGGTGCGTGGCCGGGATCATCGCCGGGTGAACCCGCACGGCGATTCGTTCGGTGTCGTCGAGCTCCGCGATCGCGAGGAGCTTTACGACGTAGCCCAGCCGGCGCGCGAACTCGATGTCTTCCGTCGTGACACGGGAGATGCCTTCGCGGAACACGTCGCTGGCCACGACGCGGGCGTTGAAGGCGATGGAGGCGAGGATCGAGCACTTGGCCGCCGCGTCGTGCCCTTCGACGTCGGCGCCCGGGTCAGCCTCGGCGTACCCGAGCCGTTGCGCCTCACGCAGCGCATCGTCGAAGGAGCTCCTGTCGTCGGTCATCCTGGTGAGGATGTAGTTCGTCGTGCCGTTCACGATGCCGAGGACACGACGAACGCGCTCGCCGGTCAGCGATTCCTTGAGGGGCCTGATCAGCGGGATGCCACCGCCGACGGCGGCTTCGAAGTACAGGTCGAGGCCCTTCGCGTCCGACGCGTCGAACAGCTCACGTCCGCGAGTCGCCAGCAGCTCCTTGTTCGCCGTGACCACCGGCTTGTCCCGATCGAACGCGGCAAGGACCAGGGACCCCGCCGGCTCGTTGCCGCCGATCAGCTCGCAGACGATGTCGACGTCGAGGTCCTCGACGACCTCCATCGGATCGGAGACGAACCGCGACGCATCGAGCGGCACGTCGCGTCGCTTGGCCGGGTCCCGGACGGCGACACGCGCCACCTCGAGATGGCAGCCGGCGCGACGCTGGATGTCGTCGCGATGCTCGTGGAGCAGACGGATGACGGCGGCGCCGACGTTGCCGCAGCCGAGCATCCCGACGCGGAGGACGCGCTCGCTCACGGCGTGGGTCCGAGCCACAGCGCCATCAGTATCTCGTCCTCGTAGCCGTAGGACTTCTTGGCGTGCCGAACGAGCCGCCCCTCCTCGACGAACCCGAACTTGCGGTACAGGGCTCGCGCGCGGTCGTTGTGCGGGTACACGGTGAGCTCGACACGCCGGACGCCGACGCGTTCGGCCCACGCGACCGCTTCCTTCAGCAGCTCTGCACCGATCCCGCGCCCGCGGTGGCTGGAAACGACGAACATGCCGAAGGTCGCGACGTGCTTGGTTGCCGGATGGTCGTCGAGCCGGTGGATCGACAGACCGCCGACGACGCGCTCGTTCTCCACCGCGACGAGGTGCGCCGCGCTCTGCGACCACGGCCGGCGGAACCGCCGCCGATAGAACCTCGGCGTCCGGTCCACTCGTTCTGACTGGATGAAGCGCCGTTCTTCCGCCACCGATCGGAACGCCTCCAGAAACGATCCGGCGTCGCTCGGGCGCCCGAACCGGACGACCACACCGGCAGACCCGACGGGCGTTCCGGTCCGCTGCTCGAGCTCGGTCATCGGGCGCGCTCGACGTCCTCGGAGCGTTCCATCGACTCGGGTGCCGAGACGCCGAGCAGTTCCAGGAGGTTGGCAATCACCTGCTTCGTCCCGACGCACAGCCACAGCCGCGCCTGCGTCAGAGCTGCGTCGTCCGAGAGCACCGAGCACTCCGTGTAAAAGCGGTGGAAACGCCCCGCGATGTCCTGTGCCGCGTGCGTCAGCCGGTGCGGCGCGCGCCGTTCCGCTGCCGTTCGGATCTGGCGTTCGACGTCGGCGATCGCACGGAGGAGGTCGAGCTCGGCCTCGTGCGACAACCGCCACAGGTCGACCTCGTCGATGGAGCGAAGCTCGACGCGGCGCTCGGCGGCCTTTCGCAGGATGGAGGCGATCCGCGCGTGTCCGTATTGGACGTAATACACGGGATTGTCCATGCTCTGCTGCCTCACGGCCTCGATGTCGAAGTTCATCGTCGCGTCCGGGCTGAACATCAACAGGTGGAACCGCGCGGCGTCCGTACCGACCTCGTCCATCAGCTCGTCGAGCGTCACGAACGTGCCTGCGCGCTTGCTCATGGGGACAGGCTCGCCATCACGCAGGAACGCCACCCACTGGTAGACCACGAACTCGAGCGAGGACGGGTCGTAGCCGAGCGCCTGCGCCGCTCCGCGAACGCGGGCCACGTCGCCGTGGTGGTCGGCTCCCCACACGTACACGACGTGGTCGAACCCACGCGAGAACTTGTCGATGACGTAGGCGCAGTCCGCGGCGAAGTACGTGTGCCGTCCGTTCGAGCGGATCAGGACGCGATCCTTGTCGTCGCCGAACTCGGTCGAGCGGAACCACACCGCACCGTCCGCCTCGTACGCCAGGCCCGCCTGCCGCAGGCGTTGCACGGCCAGCTCGATCTCGCCGCGTTCGGCGAGCGTCCGCTCGGAGGTGTACACGTCGAAGCGCACGCCGAAGCGATCGAGCGTCGAACGGATCTGCGGCAGCACCCGCTGAACGGCTTCGTCCCGGAGCCGAAGCATCCGCTCGTCGGGCGGCAGGTCGGCGAGGCTCGGCCCGACCGCGCGAAGGATGTCCTCGGCGATGTCGGCGAGGTACGCGCCGTGGTAGCCGTCCTGCGGCACCTCGGCTTCGCGCCCCACTGCCTGGAGGTATCGCGCGACAACGCTGTCGCCGAAGCGGTCCATCTGTCCGCCGGCGTCGTTGAAGTAGTACTCGCGCAGTACCTCCAATCCCGTGAACTCGAACAGGCGAGCGAGCGCGTCGCCGATCGCGGCGTTCCGCGCGTGCCCGAGCGTCAGCGGCCCTGTCGGATTCGCGCTGACGAACTCGACCTGGACACGCCTGCCGCTCGGCGCCGACCGTCCGTACATGGCCCCCTGTGCGGCGACGTCGCGGAGCGCTCGATGGAGCCAGTCGTCCCGAACGCGGAAGTTGATGAAGCCCGGTCTCGCGATCTCCTTCGACTCGATCACGTCGGACACCGGGAGGTTGGCGACGATGATCTCCGCCACCTCGAGCGGCGGCTTACCTACCCGGCCCGCCACCTGCAGCGCGAGGTTCGTCGCGAAGTCGCCGTGCTCCTTCTGTTTGGGCTTGGTCAGGACGATCTCGGGCGGTTCGCCGTCGAGGTCGAGCCCCGACGATGCCAGCGCGGATCGCAGCAGGTCCGCGAGCGCGTCCTCGATCATGGCGATCCGTCCAGGGAGAGCATCACAACGTTCGCTCCGCTCACCATGCGGCCCTCACGTCCTCGGACGTGGCGGGCGCCGAGCATCAGCCGCCCGATCGGGCGAGCACGCGGCGGACGGTCTGCACGAGCTCGTCGGGCTCGACCGGTTTGGTGACGTACGCCTCCACGGTCGAAGCGTAGCCCCGCGCACGAGCGTCGTTGCGATCGGTCCCGGACAGCACGACGACGGGCGTCGAAGCGACACCATCGAGCTCGCGCAGGCGCTTGACCACCTCCCACCCGTCGAGGTCGGGAAGTCCGAGGTCGAGCACCATGGCATTGGGACGGGCGGCGACGGCCATCTCCAGCGCGCCGGCGCCGCTCGTGGCCGTCACCACATCGAAACCGGCGGCCCGGAAATTCACCTCGAGCATCATGAGGATCGACTTCTCGTCGTCGACGAGGAGCACCTTCGGAGCCATGGGCCGAGCATACGTGCGGTCTGTTCGGCGAAGCCCGGTTGCTAGACTTCGTTGCCTCGCCCTCGTAGCTCAGAGGATAGAGCGCCGGCCTCCGGAGCCGGGTGCGCAGGTTCGAGTCCTGCCGAGGGCGCCACCAACACGAGGGCGCCGATGAATCGTCGACTCCTACTGATACGACACGCTAAATCGAGCTGGAACGACGCCTCGCTCTCCGACCGCGATCGGCCACTCGTCGGGCGGGGGCGCAAGGCCGCAGAACGGATGGGTTCCCACCTTCGGGACGAGGGGCTGCGGCCCGACGTGGTGCTCTGCTCTCCGTCGAGGCGGACGCGGGAGACGCTGGATCTCCTGGAGTTTTCCGGCGCCGAGGTGATGTACCTCGACGAGCTCTACGCCGCGAGCCAAGACGAACTGCTCGCGAGCGCGCGGGAGGTTCGCGATGACGCCGAGGTCGTCGCCGTCGTCGGTCACAACCCCGGCATCCAGGACCTCTCGATCGAGCTCGCGAGCGACGACGCGGCGGCAGGAGCGGTTCGGCTCCGCCAGAAGTTCCCGACCTGTGCGGTGGCCGTCTTCGACGTCGACGGCGCGTGGCGCGATGTTGCTGCCGCACGCGTTCGGCTCGTGTCGTTCGTCGTGCCCAAGGAATTGCCGTAGATCACGCGCCTCGCCGAAACGAGAGCGCCGAACCTCGCGAGACGCCGCTGATATCGTTCGGGCCCAACGTGGATCGTGACGACCTCCGCGCCGCAGTCTCCAACGACATGCCGCGCACGATCGATGAGCTGGCGCGGCTCGTCCGCATCCCCTCGATCGCGTTCCCCGACTACGACACCGCGCCGGTTCGCTCATCGGCCGATATGACCGCGGAGATCCTCGAGGCAGCCGGTTTCACCGGTGTTCGGGTGATCGAGCTTCCCGACGGGGTGGAGCATCCGGCAGTGTTCGGCGAGGCGAAGGGGCCGGAGGGCGCCCCGACGATCCTGCTGTACGCGCACCACGACGTGCAGCCGGAGGGCCCGCTCGAGGAGTGGACGACCCCGCCGTTCGAACCCTCCGTTCGGGACGGACGGATCTACGGGCGCGGAACGTCTGACGACAAGTGTGGGATCGTCATGCATGCCGCGGCCCTCCGGGCATGGGACGGCAAGCCGCCCGTGACCGTGAAGGTGATCGTCGAGGGCGAGGAAGAGGCGAGCACCGCGCACCTGGACTTTCTGATCGGCGCGCACCAGGAGCTGCTCGCCGCGGACGCGGTCGGTGTCGCCGACGGGGGCAACTGGCGCACGGGCGTTCCTGCGATCGGGACCAGCATGCGAGGCGTCGTCGATTGCCGGGTCACGGTTCGCACGCTCGATCTCGCCGTGCACAGCGGCTCCTTCGGCGGCGCGGTACCCGACGCGCTGATCTCGCTCGCGCGAATGCTGGCCACCCTTCACGACGACGACGGGAACGTGGCGATCAAAGGCCTGCGGAGCTGGCCCTGGGATGGTGTCGAGATGACCGAGGAGGAGCTCCGGGAGGAGGCGCCGATCCGCCCGGGAGTCGGGTTGATCGGCTCGGGAACGATCGCCGAACGTCTGTGGTCGAAGCCGGCCGTGTCGGTCCTCGGGATCGACGCGCCGCGCGTTCGCGAGGCGTCGAACCAGCTCGTACCCGTCGCGGCGGCAAAGGTCAGCGTGCGCATCCCGCCGGAGCAGGACGCCGACGAGGCGATGGAGCTGCTGGCGAAGCACCTCGAGGAGCACGCTCCCTGGGGCGTCGAGACTCGCGTCGACAGGGGCCAGCCCGGCGCCGGGATGCGCGTGGCGAGCGACGGGCCTGCGTTCGCCGGGATGCTGCGCGCGATGGAGGCAGCGTATGGACACCCCGCCGTGCAGAGTGGAAGCGGCGGGTCGATCCCCCTCGTGCCGGTGCTCTCGCGGACCTTCCCGAAGGCAGAGATCCTCGTGTACGGCGCTTCGGACGAGAAGAGCCAGTACCACTCGATCGACGAAAGCGTCGACCTCGGCGACCTGGAACGCGCGGCCCTGGCCCAGGCATTCCTGTTCGCCGAGCTCGCAAACGGGTGACTCACGCTGCAGGCGATTCCACCGGGGCTGCTACGGTGGGCGGCATGAGCGAAGCCGCGGTGCCGCAGCCACCGGAGGTCGTCGGCCCGCCAAAGCCGGGCGATGAGGGGTCCGAATCGATCACCCAGCCGGCGAAGCTCCTACGGATCGCGAGCATGGTTCGCGAGCTCCTCGACGAGACGCGCCAGGCGTCGCTCGATGAGCCGGGCCGGGTTCGACTGCGCCAGATCTACGAGCGCGCGGTGGGCGAGCTCGTCGAGGTGCTCTCACCCGACCTGCGCGAGGAGCTCGAGACGCTCGCGCCGCCGATGAGCGGTGTGCCCACCGACGCCGAGATCCGCGTGGCGCAGGCGCAGCTCGTCGGATGGCTCGAGGGACTGTTCCATGGGATACAGGCCGCCTTGTTCGCGCAGCAAGCGGCGGCGCGGGCGCAGTTCGAGGAGCTTCGGCGCCGGGGCCTTCCGGCCGGTCAAGCACCCGGCGGCGAGAACCCTCCTGGTCCCGACATGCGCGGCCAGTACCTCTAGTCGGTTATCGACGCACGCCCTCCCACGCCTCGCGCCACGCCGGCGCGCCGGTACACGCTCGTCCGCGCTCATCGCCGCAGTCCACGGTGGGCGTACGCCACAGCTCGAGCGACGCGAGGAAGTCGCGGTCCCCGCACCGCCCGAACCGCAGGCTGTCCGCGAGATCCGCGAAGTCGCCGAGTTCTTCACGGATCAAATCGCACGCGTGCGCGTTGCTGGGAGCGCCGCCGTACCACCGCGCCATCTCGTCCTGAACCTCAGCGGAGAGCGTCCGGCCCATCCACCGCAGCATGCAGTTCGGGTGCTCGGCGTCCGCGGCGACCATCCACGTGTCCGCCCAGCCCGTCGCACCCTCCTTCGGGATGAGCGCCGCGATCGGCCGGTCCTGGATCTGCAGCAGGCTGAGAGCGATCGGCCATCCGGTCCCCACCACCACGTCTCCACTACCGAACGCCTCGATCGTGTCCGTGAAGAACGTCCAGTACAGACCGACGAGGGGGGCTTGCCGCTCGAGCAGGTTCGTGGCGGCCTCGAGCTGCGGCGGCGTCAGCTCGTACGGATCGTCGATTCCGAGCTCTGGCTGAGTGGCAGATAGGTAGAGCGCGGCGTCGGCGATTGACATCGGCGAATCCAGCATGGCGATCCGGCCGCCGTATTTCGTGTCCGGCTCGTACACGACGTCCCAGCTGGTCGGTTTGGGACGAACGGCCCGCTCGTCGAACATCAGGAAGTTCGGCCCGTACAACGCGGGAACACCGAACACGTCGCCCTCGACGATGTAGTGACGTGCGTTGCTGCCGCGGAGCGGCGCGAGCACTCGGTCCCATCCCGGGATGATCTCGGGATCGACCGCGGCGACCGTCCGCCGATTGATGAGCTCGCGCGCGACGTCGCCCGGGACCGAGGCCCCGTCGAATCCGGAGTCCTCGGTGGTCAGCAGCTCGAGCATCTCGTCGCCGGAGTCCGCGTATTGAACGTTGACCGTGCACCCCGTTTCGCGCTCGAACGGGGTGACCCAGTCGAACGCCGGGTCGCTCGACCCGTCCTCGACGTAGCCGGCGAACGCAAGCAGGTTGAGCTCCCCTTCGGAGTCCCCGACCTCGCCCAGGACGACGATGGGCTCGATGACCGGCGGCTCCTCGTCGTCGTCGTCGGAACATGCGGCGCCGACGAGCAAACTGGCGGCGACGAGCGCGACAATGGAGCGTCGTCCGAGCATAACCGTCGAAGGCTACCGGCGGTGATGCTCCCTACGGTGGAGCCGCGGTCCTCGCGGCCGGCGTCCGCGCGTCGGGGCCGGCGGCGAGTCGCTGGGCGATGTAGATCGGCACGAACATGACGAGGATGACCGCCAGCGCGACCACGTTCACGACGGGGCGGTTTCGCGGGAGCCGGAGGTTGTTGTAGATGAATTTTGGGACCGTCGTCGTGCTGCCGGCCGTGAAGTTCGTCACCACGATCTCGTCGAACGACAGCGCGAACGCCAGCAACGCGCCCGCCACGAGCGCCGTTCGTATCGCAGGGAACGTTACGTAGCGGAACGTCTGCCAGCCGTCGGCGCCCAGATCCATCGACGCCTCGATGAGCGACGTCGGCGATCGGCGCAGCCGCGCGATCACGTTGTTGTAGACCACAACGATGCAGAACGTCGCGTGACCGATCACGATCGTCAGGATGCCGAAGCTGATCCCGAAGTTGTTGATCGACGTGTTCAGCGCGATCGCCGTGACGATGCCCGGTAGCGCGATGGGCAGAACGAGGAGGAACGAGACAGAGTTCCGGCCGAAGAACCGAAACCGATGAACGGCGAACGCCGCGGCGCTTCCCAGCAGCAGGGCGACCAGCGTGGCCAGCACGGCAACCTCCAGCGAGTTGGCGAGCGCCTCGCGAACCTTGGGCTCACGCCACGCGACGCCGAACCACTTCGTCGTGTACTCCTCGATGGGCCAGGCCTGTCCGATGCTGTCGTTGAAGGCGTAGAGAACGACGATCCCGATGGGGACGTACAGGAACAGCAGTGTGAACACGGTTCCGCCCTTGATCAGCCACCTCGCGGTCCGAGACTCCACCGCTACAGCGCCTCGAACGCGCCGGCCCGCTTGGCCCCGTACAGGTAGACGGCCATGATGGCCACAGGCACGAGCGCGTACGCCGCTGCCAGCGGCAGGTTTCCGGCAACACCCACGTTGTCGAAGATGACGTTGCCGATGAACTGCGTGTTTCCGACGAGCTCCGGCGTGATGTAGTCGCCGAGCGTCAACGAGAACGAGAAGATCGAGCCGGCGACGACGCCCGGCAGGATCAGCGGCAGCACTACGCTCCGGAAGGTGGTCCATCCTCTGGCCCCGAGGTCGGCCGACGCCTCGAGGAACGACGAGGGGACCCGCTCGAGCGCCGCGTACACAGGAAGCAGCGTGAAGGGCAGCCACAGGTAGACGAACGTGATCCAGACCGACCAGTTCGACCGGCCGAGCTGCAGAGCTCCGAACGGGGTCAGCTCGACCAGCCAGTTGAGGAAGCCGTTCGGGGTGAGGATCAGCTTCCACGCGAAGATCCGGACGAGGTAGTTCGCCCACAGAGGCAGCACGACGGCGATGAGCAGGGCGTTCCGCATCCGCGGCGTCGCCATCCGTGCGGCGTAGTAGGCGAGCGGGAACGACAGCACGAGGTCGGTGAGGGTCACCGCCACCGAGATCCCGACCGTGCGAAGCGCGATCGTCCGGTACACGTCGACGTCGAGGAGCGTCTGGAAGTTCGACAGGCTGAAACCGCGAACGATCTCCGCGGTGAACACGTCGAGGTGCCAGAACGCCGCGAACAACAAGAGTGCGAGCGACCCGAGGTAGATCACGAGGAACCACGTCAGTGGTCCCCCGAGCGACAGCCCCAGCTTCAGCCAGGGGTGGCGGAACAGGAACGCCGACAGCCGGCGGGCCGCGCTCTCGCGCGGCGGCGCTTCGGCGATGGTCGCCACGTGATCCCCTTCCTCGCCGAGGTGCCGACGTTCGGTTCACTCACCGAGCTTCGCCCCGGCCTTGGGCGCGGCGCTCCGGGGATGACATCCCCCGGTGCGCCCGTCGATCCACTCGAAACTACGCCCCCCGGATCTCGGTCCAGGCCTGCGTCCACTCCGAATAGTCGATGCAGGAGTCCCCGCGGTCGTCGCCGCACGCGACCTGCGGCGTCTTCCACAGGTGGATCGAGTTGAGGAACTCCGCGTCTCCGCAGAACGAGTACTCGACCGAGTCCACGAGGTCCTCGCCGCCCTGGCCGAGGGACTCGGCGATCAGGTCGCACGACTCGGTGTTGGATCCGGCGGCGCCGTAGTAGACGCCCACCTCGGCCTGCACGTCGGGCTGAAGGGTCCACTCCATCCACTTCAGCATGCAGTTGGGGTGGGGTGCGTTGGCCGAGATCATCCATGTGTCGGCCCACCCGGTCACCCCCTCGTCGGGGATGATCGCGGCCGCTGGGGCGTCCTTCGAGTACGTGAAGTTCACCGGCCACGCCGTCCCGATCACCATCGACCCGTCGAGGAACCCGTCGATCTCGTCGGTGTACAGCGACCAGTACGAGGCGACGATCTCACGCTGCTCCTGGAGCTGGGCGATGACGGCGTCGAACTGCTCCTGGGTGAGCTCGTAGGGATCCGTGATCCCCAGATCCGGGTTCGTGGCCATCAGGTACATGGCCGCGTCGGCGATGAAGATCGGGTCGTCGTACGCCGTGACCTTTCCCGCGTAGGGCGAGTCGGACTCGAACGTGACGTCCCAGCTCGTCGGGGCGGGGTCGACGACGTCCGTGTTGTACATGAGGAAGTTCGGCCCATACATGTACGGCGTGCCGTACATGTTCCCGTCGACGACGTAATGGGAGTTGTTCGTCCCCGTGTCCGGGTGGAGCGGCGCGATGACGTTGTCCAAGTCCGGGAACAGCGCTGGATCGACGGCACCGACGTCACCCGCGGCGATGAGTCGGTTGCTGGCGTTCCCCGAGGCCGACACGCCGTCGTAGACCTCGCCGCCGCCCTGCCGCATGAGCGTGACCATCTCGTCGGAGGTGTCCGCGTAGGTCTGGTTCACTTGGCACCCCGTCGCGTCCTCGAACGGCGTGACCCAGTCGTACTCCTCGTATCCCTCCGTCGTCCCGTCCTCGGTGTATCCGTGCCAGGCGATCAGCTCGAGCTGACCCTCGAGCTCGCCGATCTCGTCGTAGACCACGGGCGGCTCGGTCATGCCGTCGCCGGCGCCGGCGCCGCCGTCATCCTCTCCACACCCGGCCGCCACGATCGCCAGAACGAACGCGACGGCGAGCGTGCGTTGGATCTTGGTCATGCGTCCTCCTCCCCCTGCTCCGAGGATCCTGGGCCGGCGGCGTCCTGCACCGGCCGGTTGTTGTCCTTGTTCCACGCCAGGCGAACGGCCTGTCCCTTCACCCGCAGCGCCTCCATCGATGACGTGGTGAGGTTCTGCTGGAAAACGACCAGCTCGCCGCCGGCGTCGAGCGCCACGATGTACTTCGTGAGCGCGCCGATGTAGACAACGTCGCGCACGTGACCGGTCGCAGACCACTCGTCGTGGTTCGCAGACGAGGCGACGCCGGTCATGTGGATCTTCTCCGGCCGGATCGTGAAGGCTTCGGGCGACCCCGTGATCCGGCTGGCGACCTCGCCGGATAGCACGTTCGACGTACCGACGAACCCCGCCACGAACCCCGTCGCGGGTCGCTCGTACACCTCGGCCGGCGTGCCGACCTGCTCGATGCGCCCGGCGCTGAACACGGCGAGCCGGTCGCTCATCGTGAGTGCTTCCTCCTGATCGTGGGTCACGTAGACGAACGTCAGCCCGACCCGCCGCTGGATCTCCTTGAGCTCGATCTGCATCGCCTGGCGCAGCTTGAGATCGAGCGCGCCGAGCGGCTCGTCGAGCAGCAGCACCTTCGGCCTGTTGACCAGCGCGCGAGCGAGCGCGACGCGCTGCCGCTGACCGCCCGAGAGCTGCGATGGCTTCCGCCCCCCGAGCCCGGACAGTCGAACCATGCCCAGCGCCTCGGCCGCACGTTTGAGTCGCTCCGCGGCCGGAACCTGCTTGACCTTCAGGCCGTACTCGACGTTCTCCTCGACCGACATGTGTGGGAACAGCGCGTAGTCCTGGAAGACCGTGTTGACGTCGCGGTCGTACGGGGGGAGATCGGTCACGTCCTGGCCGCCCAGGAAGACACGCCCTTCGGTCGGCGCCTCGAACCCCGCGATCAAGCGGAGACACGTCGTCTTGCCGGATCCGGAGGGACCGAGCATCGAGAAGAACTCGCCCTCGGCGACGTCGAGGTCGATGCCGTCGACGGCCGTGACCTCACCGAAGCGCTTGCGCACCCCGGCCAGCCGGACGGCGGCACCCGCACGTGCGTCGGTACGGGCGTCGTCGAGCTCTGTCACCGGCTGCGCCAATCCCCCTCCGTCCGGCGTGTAGACGCCTGTGCGCGAACCGCGCAATCTTGAACGGGAAGGTCCGCAGCGGCAACCCAGCGACGCGGTTGGGTCGGTGTCAGCGAACGACCGGCGCTTCGACGTCCTGAAGCGCAGACGCGAGTCCCGACGTGAGGGAACGGACGACGCGAGGCCCCTGGAAGATCAGTGCCGTGTAGATCTGTACGGTCGCCGCTCCCGCCTCGAGGCACATTCGCGCTTCCGCCGCCGACCCGACCCCGCCGCAGGCGTTGACCGGCACCTCCGCGCGCGTGGCGGCAACGACGCGCTCGACGATGCGTGGTGTTTCGTCGAACAGTGCACGTCCCGACAGCCCTCCCACGGCCCTCGACAGGCGCCACTCCCGAACGAGCCGGGTGTTGGAGCACGTTAGGCCGTCGGCGCCGCCGTCGATCGCGACCGAGGCCATCGCGAGCACTGCGTCGCGTTCGGCGTCCCCACGGAACGGCGGGAGCTTCACGAACAGCGGTGTCCGATGGGCACCAAACGCGGCCAGCAGTTCCGCGAGGTGCGCCTCGTTGTCGCGGTCACGCCCCCACGACACGTTCGGACAGCTCGCGTTGAGCTCTATCGCGTCTACGTGCGGTTCGAGGAGCGCGTGCGTCTCGACGACGTCGTGAACCGCCTCGTCGGCGATGCTGGCGAACCGGGGGGAGGTTCGAGGTGTCCCAGCGAGCGCCCGAGCCGCCGCAACCGCCCCGGGGTTCGGTAACCCCATCGCGTTCACCATCGACGACCGATGCTCGTACCGCACGATCGTCGGGCGCGGGTTCCCCCGTCGCGGAGCGCGGGTGAACGTGCCCGCGACGACGTAGCCGAATCCGAGACGACCGAGCGCACCGAGGCGGCGACCCGTCTTGTCGAAGCCGGCGGCCAGACCGACGGGGTTTGCCAGTTCGATCCCGGCGAGCGACGTTCGCAGAGCGGGATCGGTGACGGCGCCGCCGATGCGCTCCCACGGGAGCGGCAGCCCCAGCGCGGTGTGCGCGACGTGATGGGTCGTCTCCGGCGGAATGGCGAACAGCCCGCGCCGCACCGTTCGGTACAGGTCCATCGGTCCCCCCACCCCGAAGCCGAACAACGCTCGCCGGCGCTCGCTCTGCAAGTACCCCGGGCCCCCTATGCTACGCGTCGATGTCAGACGACATCGCGCACAGATTGCTCGAGGTGTCGGAGCTCCACGGCGACTTCGTGTTGTCCTCGGGGAAACGGTCGCCCGTCTACTTCGACAAGTTCCGCTTCCTCAGCGACCCGGACCTGTTGAGAGAGACGGCTCGCGCCGTCGCGCGGCTTCTCCCCGAACACGTGACGCACCTCGCCGCGCCGGAAGGAGCGGCGACGCTGCTCGTCGCGGCGGTCGCGCTCGAGACGAGCCGGAGGATCGTGGTGGTGCGTAAACAGGCGAAGGCGTACGGAACGCAGTCGCTCGTCGAAGGGGATGCGCCGGACGGCGCGCAGATCGCGCTGATCGAGGACGTCTCGACGACGGGCACGCAGGTGCTCGCGGCGGCGAGTGCGCTCGAGAACGCAGGTTGCACGATCGCGCTCATCGTGCTGGCGATCGATCGAGGCGGCGCAAAGCGACTGCGAGAGGCGGGATACGACGTGTCGTCCGTCGCGGTGGTACGCCGGAGCGACTGAGCGAACGGGGTCGTCGAGGCGACGTCAGCTGGTCGTGAGCGCGCGATCCGAGACGGCGGGCATCTCGCACCGCCACACTTGGAGGCGCCACAGCAGACGGCTTCCTCGCGCGTGGAGGTGGAGGATCCCCTCCTTCATCATCCTCGCCACCGCCTTCGAACTCGCGACGACGTCGGGCAACGGGAACTCGCGCTCGAGAAGCGACTGAAGGTTCGCGGCACCGAAGATCCGACGCGCCACCTCCAGGATGCTGTTCTCCGCCTGAATCGTTCCGGTTGGGAGATACAGGCGGCCACCCGGTCGCAGGCACCCGTTCTCACGGATGCTCTCCAGCATCGCCGCGGGAAGCTCCGCACCGGTCGGACCGCCCGCGTGACCTTCGGGGAACCAGCCGGATACGGCGGCGATCTCGTCCGGGATCCCCGATACGTCGCCGATGATCACGTCGGCCTGGATGCTTCGAACGGGCTCGAGCAGGTTGCCGACGCGGAACTCGACGCGGTCGTCGACGCCGAGCCGCTCGGCGTTCCGGGTTGCGACGGCGACCGACGCTTGCGACAGATCGACCCCGTAGACGTGCCTGGCTCCGAGGTTGGCGGCGACGAATGACAGGACGCCGCTTCCCGACCCGACGTCGATCACCGTGTCGCCGGGCTGGATCTCGAGCGCCTCGGCGATCGTGCGGCTCGTGTGCGTGGGTGCGAAGACACCGGGGTTGACCTCGATCGTGAACGGGCCGGTCCGGCCCTTCCAGTCGAGCAGATCGGGTGCGCTCATTGGTGGCCAATGGTGCGGGTTGGAGAGCCGCTCAGTCAACCGATCAAACGACCGGTTGTTCGAACGCGGCGGCCTCTCCAGGCACGACGTCACCGCGGTCGATCGCCGCGGCGAGCGCATCGGCGCGATCGGCGACGTCCGTGGTGCGGATGCCCCGATGCATCGAGGGGTAACGCCGAAGGCGGCCGGAGCCTCTCGTCAACAGCCTAATCGCCCCGTGGGCGTTTCCCCTCAGCAGGTGGGTATAGCCGGCGCCGAGCTGCGACAGTCCCTTGAAGAACTCGGCGTCGTCGGTGTCCCGCGACTGCTTCCACGCCGTCTCCCAGGCCTCGTGCGCGGGGAAGAACCGCCCGTGGTTCAGATGCTCTCGCGCGAGACGGTGGTTCTCCTCGACGGAGAACGACTCGTAGTCTTCGAGATGCAACGTGTTCTCGGTATCCCACGGCTGTGGACGGCCGAGCTCGTCGCGCGGCCGCTCCGGCTTGTTGCGCGTCGTCGTGGGCTTCCCCGTCTTGCCCGTCGCCTCGCGCGCCATGCGTTCATCGTACGGTTTCTCCGCGCCGAACCGGCACGGCGCCGCGGAATCGTTGCTGGCGCGGCCCACGCACGGCCGATACCCTGCCGACATGGACCCGGCGCACGAGACGGCGGAGAAGACCGAGCCACCGGTCACCGAAGCGCAGGCGCGGGGCGCCCAGGAGGTCCGACGTCGCGCCGTGATCGCCTCTCCGAGCGGGATGCCGACATGGATCCCCAAGCTTCTGTTGCAGATCGTCTTCACGGTATTCGCGGCCTACGCCGCGTTCTCCATCTTTCGTCGGCTGCGAGACCTCGTCGTGTGGCTCATCACCGCGCTGTTCCTCTCGTTCGCCCTGGAACCAGGCGTCAACTGGCTGGTCGGGCGGGGGTGGCGGCGCGGGGCCGCCACGGCGGTTCTGCTGTTCGCGCTCGCCCTCCTCGTCGTGGTGATCATCGCGCTGATGGTTCCGCTCGTGATCGACCAGGTGCAGGAGCTCGTTCAGCGCCTCCCCGGTTTCCTGGCAGAAGCAAGCGTCTACACCGAGCGATGGTTCGATATCGAGCTCACCAGCGAGCGGCTCCTCGAGCAGATCGCCGGGGCACAGACGAGCGTGGCTCGTCTCGCCGCGAACGTCGCCTCGATCGGTGCGTTCCTGGTGAGCGTGCTGTTCCAGCTGCTGACGATCGGCCTGTTCACGTTCTACCTCGTCGCCGACGGGCCGAGGTTTCGGCGCGTCGTCTGCTCGCTGCTCCCGCCGCGGCGGCAGCGAGAGGTTCTCTCCGCGTGGGAGGTGGCGATCGACAAGACGGGCGGATACCTGTATTCGCGCCTGCTCCTTGCCGTCATCAACGCCGCCTTCACGTACGTGGTCCTCCGGGTGCTCGGCGTGCCGTTCGCGTTGCCGCTCGCGATCTGGCAGGGGTTCGTCTCACAGTTCATCCCGGTCGTCGGCACCTACATCGCGGCTGCGGTGCCGCTCCTCGTTGCACTCCTCGAGGACCCGATCGGGGCGCTGTTCTTCCTGATCTTCGTCCTGGTCTATCAGCAGATCGAGAACTACCTGCTGGCGCCGCGGATCACCGCTCGAACAATGCAGCTCCATCCGGCGGTCGCGTTCGGCGCGGCGCTGGCCGGCGGTTCGATCAACGGACTCCTCGGCGCGTTCATCGCCCTGCCCGCAGCGGCCGTGATCCAGGCGACCGTGTCGACGTACCTGACGCGCCACGAGGTGATCGAGTCCCAGCTGACGCGCGAGGACGAGACGACGCTCAGCCCGGCGGAGATCGCCGGGACGGACGAAGACTCCGACAAACGCGAGTCCGGGATCATGGCGCGGATGCGGTCGCGGCTCCGCCGAAACGGCGACTGACATCCGCCGATACGCTCGGGACCGTGACACAACGCTTCGATGTGATCGTCGTCGGAGCCGGCGCGATCGGCACCTCTGCCGCTCGATGGCTCGCCTCCCGTGGACGAAGCACGTTGCTGCTCGAGCGGTACGAGATCGGGCATGCCCGGGGGAGCTCGGGTGGACCGACCCGGGTCTTCCGTCTGACCTATGACCACCCCGACTACGTCCGAATGGCCCGCCGGGCGCTCGAGGAGTGGCGTGCCCTGGAGGGAGAGGTCGGCGAGCCGCTGATGGTCACGACGGCCGGCCTCGACATTGGAAGGGCCGGGCGGTCGTCGGCGGAGGCGCTGGAGGCGGCGGGCGAGAGGTTCGAGTACCTCCCCGACAAAGCGGTGACCGAGCGATGGCCGGCGCTCCGCCTCGACTCCACGACCGAGGTGTTCGTCCAGGAGGACGGCGGCGTCTGCATGGCCGAGCGCACCGTGCTCGCACAGGCCAAGCTCGCCGTAGACCTCGGCGCAACGTTGCTCGAGAACACGCACGTGCTCCAGGTGGTGGCTCGCGGAGACCGAGCCGAGGTCCGGACCGACGCCGAGGCGTACGACGCGGGAGTCGTCGTCGTCACCGCCGGTCCGTGGGCGCGTCGGCTGCTGCTCGGCGCGGGGATCGACGTCCCGCTCGAGCCGAGCTTCGAACAGGTCACGTACTTCGCGCTCGACGACCCCTCACCGCTGCCGACCGTGATCGACTGGGACGTGACGCCGCCGCGGACGCCGTACACGGTCCCCGATCCGACGCGCCCCGGCCACTTCAAAGTGGCGTTGCACATGTCGGGGCCGCCGGTGGACGCCGACGAGCGATCGTTCGAGCCCGATCGGGAACGTGAGCGCCGCGTGATCGAGTACGCCGCGGACAGGTTCGCGCCGCACGTTCCCGACGGCGGCACCGAAACGTGCCTCTACACGAATACGCCGGACGAGGACTTCGTCTTCGATCGCATCGGCCCGATCGTGGTCGGCTCGCCGTGCAGCGGACACGGGTTCAAGTTCGCCCCCCTGAGCGGCTTGGTCCTCGCGGACCTCGCGGTGGGGCGGGAGCCGGCGATCCCGATCGACCGCTTTGCCGCGAGCCGCTTCGCCTAGACCTCGGCCCAAAGGTACGGTGCTCGAGATGAACACCCGGCGGGTACGTTGACCGGCGGCCGGGCATCACCCCGGGGCGGCGAGCAGCTCTCGTCCGCGGATCTCACGACGAAGTCGCGGTTGAACCTGCTGTCTCAGGTGGTGCGGGGGATGCGAGGACGTCAGTGGCGCGTCGTACCGCATCCGGGGCCGATCGGCGGCGAGCAACACACCGGTGGAAGGTCGGGCGCACTGCGCGCGGCGATCTTCGGCGTCAACGACGGCCTGGTCTCGAACCTGTCGCTGATCTTCGGCGTTGCCGGAGCCAGGGTGGACAACGAAGTCGTCATCCTGGCCGGCATCGCCGGTCTGCTCGCGGGGGCGTTCTCGATGGGGGCGGGCGAGTACATCTCCGTGCGCGTGCAGCGCGAGGTGTTCGAACGACTCATCCATCTGGAGGCCCATGAGATCGGTTCGGAACCGGAGGCCGAACGCGAAGAGCTGGCCGCGATCTACGTCCGCAAGGGGCTGCCGGTTGACCTCGCCGACCGCCTGGCGACCGAGCTGATGAAGGATCCCGCCGTCGCGCTGGAGACGCATGCGCGCGAGGAGCTCGGGCTCGATCCCCAGATGGGCCTCGGGTCGCCCGTCGCGGCCGCCAGCGCGTCGTTCGTGACGTTCGCCTCCGGCGCACTCCTTCCACTGCTGCCGTTCCTGTTCGCGTCGGGCGGCGCCGCGATACTGGCCTCCGCCGTGCTCTCGGGCGCGGCCCTGTTCGGTGTCGGCGCGGCCATGACGTACCTGACTGCGCGCGGGGCGATCTACTCGGGAGCTCGAATGCTCGCGATCGGCGCTGTCGCCGCGGCCATCACGTACATCGTGGGCAGGGCGCTCGACGTCGGCGTGGGGATCTGAAGATCAGCGCAGCGTCACGGTTCGAGCGGCTCCGCCGGCGCGCCGATCATCTCCTCGAGCGCGCTTCGGAGCGACTCGTATCGGCGGTCGCCGAGCTCGCGGCGAGCTCGCGCC